>JAISWW010000069.1 GCA_031270705.1 Deltaproteobacteria bacterium | reverse complement strand
AAAGCCTGGGGAAGGCGGCGACCAAGGGCTGATCCGAAAGCCAGAAGACCGATCAAATTCCGGCCAGCGAGCGCCGTTAACTAGGGGGGCCATGGCAAAGCCACCTATTCGCGGGCTTGATACGCCCCTTTGGAGTTAATTGATGTTCGCCTTAAAAAATAATCGAACCAGCGCCGTGGTGGAAATTAGCGCTGGCTTGACCACTTTCTTCGCCATGGTTTACGTTTTAGCCGCTAATCCTCTTATTTTAAAGGGAGCGGGCCTACCACCGGCGGCTATTTTTACGGCCACCGCCGTGGGAACTATCGTCGCGACCTTAATCATGGCCTTTTACGCCAATCTGCCTTTCGCCGTGGCCCCAGGCATGGGTTTAAACGCCTTTTTCGTGGTCATGGTCGTCCAGCTCCATTACTCTATTCCCCAGGCTTTGACCGCGGTTTTGGTCGCGGGAATCGTTTTCGTCATTTTATCGGCCTCCCCCTTAAGACAAAAATTTTTAGACGAAGTCCCCAAATGTCTCCAATTGGCCACCAGCTCTGGCATTGGCCTCATGATCGCTTATATAGGCCTATTCAATGGCGGGGTCGTGGTCTTGAGCCCGAATTCCGTGGGCCCAGGCATAGGCGATCTGACCCAAGGCTCGGCCTTGGTCGCGGTTTTGGGCCTTTTGGTTTTAGGGCTATTATTGGCCCTCAAGTTTCGCTACGCGGTTTTGGCGAGCATAGCTCTAGCGACTTTAATAGGTCGGCCTTTGGGCGTGACCAAGACCGAGTCTTTAAGCGCGGGCCTTTTTTCATTGCCCCCTTCCATGTCGGAATTGTTGTTTAACTATGATTTTTCCATATTGGGCTCTTGGTCTTTTTGGGGTTTAGTGGTCACTCTATTAATTATGGTGGCCGTGGATGGCTTGGCCGGTTTTTTGGGTCTTTTCGCGGTCATGGGCCCAGACGCCGAGCGTTATCGCCACAAATTGGGCCGGGCCTTTATCGCCGATTCCCTGGGCGTGGCCGTGGGCAGTTGTCTAGGCTTATCGCCCAATACCACTTACGGCGAATCAGGCACAGGGGTGGCCATGGGTGGCCGCACGGGCTTAACGGCCTTGGTGGTGGCCCTAGGGTTCGCTTTGGCCCTCTTTATCTCGCCTTTGTTTTTGCTGGTCCCGGCGGCGGCTGTGACGCCAGCTCTGGTTTTTGTGGGCTTATTGATGATGAGCTCAGCCGTAAAAATTAATTTCGCCGAGTATTCCGAGTCTTTGCCCGCTTTTTTGGTCATAGCCTTAATTGGTTTGACTTGGCGCATTTCCGATAGCCTAGCCATTGGTTGGTTAATTTATATTCTTATGAAAGTCTTTTCTGGCCACACGCGCCAGGTGACGACGACTGTCTGGGTGGTGGGCGCGATATTCGCGTTAAAGCTCTTTTGGCATTAAATCTGAGCTCCTTGGGCTGAGGCTCGGGTACCGCTCGCCTAAGGCCATCGTCTTCACAATCATCCTCTTTAAACTCCGCTTCGCTCGAGAGGGAACTCTTAAGGCGCGGCGGATTTTTTAGCTTTAGGGGGGCTAGTTTGGCGGAGACGATGGCCGTCAAAAGGCCTTGGGCGCCTCTGAGATCTTCTCCTACTGAGAGGCCAGCGATGAGAAGGGCGATAATTTTTAAAGGCCTTAACCAGCGCGCGACGTTATATGGCGATTTCAAGTCGCTTTGGGCGAGGTAAAGATTTTTGAGCCTATCGCAAAATCGTGGCGCTTATAGTGTCTATCAAGGTAAGCGCGTTTTAAGCCAAGAACCAAAGTCGAATATATATTTCGCGCTCTCGCTAGCCGAGGTTTGGCCAAATCTTAATTAATTTGGAGAGACTTCACGCTTTTCTCGGCGGCGATTTTTCAGTCGTCATTTTGACTAATTTTCTCTAGCCGCGGCTGAGAGACGCGAAGAGCGTTATTTTTACTCTTTGGAGTTTTGAAGAGGCAAAAATAAAATTCCAGACCACGCTCGAGGCGGCGATTTCGCGATAAACCTTTAAGACGTCGGATGCCAAAAGACTATAGACCAACTAAATTGAGGATTTCATTATTAATTTTTAGCCAAGATAACCAAATTATCCAGAGACTAAATATTTTTTATCAGCGTTTACTAAAATAATAGATTTTAATTTAAATATTTGATTAATATAAAATTCATTTTTATTTATAAAATCGTTATTATAATCCGTTCGAAAAGATATTTTATTGTCAAACAAATATAACAAAAAATTTTCGACTTTTTTGTAGCCTCTTTTGGCGTATAAAAAATACTTATTTTTCGGGCTTTTTTATGGTATTCTAAAAAAGGCGCGGGGTTCCTTAAGCCACAGGTTCCATCCCGTAACTAGTTGATTTTTATATTTTCTTCTTGATCCCCTATATGAGACTCCATGGCCTTAGACACGCTTTTGAAATTAGCCGCCGCCATTAAGAACCAAGGCGGTCGACTTTTGTTGACTGGCGGTCAGGTTCGCGACAGCCTACTAGAGGCTTCCATAATTAATGATGAGAAGCCCATAGATAATCTTTCTGGCCAGATCCTGAACTTTAAAAAACAAGGCAATTTTGATTTAGTGGCCTTTGGCCTAGACTGGCTAGAAATTTTACAGGTGGCCCAAAGTCAGGGCGAGGCGCGTTTGGTCTTCCAAACTCAACTTTCTGGAACCAAAAAACCTTCTTTGGTTTGGCTCAAGATTGGTACCTTGATTCTGGAAATTAGTCGGCCCCGGGAATTTTGGCCGGACTCGGAAATCCAAACTTTCGAGAGCGTTTGGAATGTTGTCTTAACAAAAGAAAAACTTTATCCAAAAGACTATGTCCAAGATGAATTAAAAGATGACGCTTTAGGCCGTGATTTTAAGGTCAACGCTTTTTATTATGATCTCTTGGAAAAAACCATCCTCGACCCTTTAGGGTCCTTTGCTGATTTAAAAGCCAAAAGAGTTTCTTTAGCTCACCATTTTTCTTTGGAACGGGATCCTTTGCGCGTTTTAAGGGCCATGGTTCTTATTTCTCGGTCGGGTTTTACGGCGGACAAAGATCTTCTTCAATCGGCCAGAGCCAATTGGCCTCATTTAAATAAAGTCGTTAAAGATCGTTTTTGGCCAGAGTGGGCCAGGTGGTCAAGGTCGCGCTGGCCTCATTTGGGCTTACATTTTTTAAAAGATAGTGGGGCGATCGCTTTTTGGCCAGAGTTAGCGGCCATGATTGGGTGCCCGCAGAATTTTCGTTTTCATCCAGAGGGCGACGCCTGGAATCACACGGTTCTCGTCGTTCAGGCCATGTCCGAGCTCCCCACCCTCATCCCCGAGCGTCTGACCCATTGGCTCATGGCCGCGCTTCTGCACGACGTGGGCAAACCCGTAGTCGTGCGTTTTAATGAAAATGGGACGCCCATAACCAAAAACCATCCGGAAGCGGGGGTACCGGTGGCCAAGAAATTTTTGCGATCCATAAAAACCCCCGAAAAAATTGTGGCCGTGGTGGCCAAACTGACCAGATGGCATATGGAACTGGCTTTTAAGCGTTTGACAACCGAAGGCTTAAGGCTTGTGGCCAGAAAGCTCGCCCCCGAAAGCGATTTGGTGGACTATTGGGCCATGTCCGCGGCTGACTGGAATGGCCGTAGACCCAGAATAAATCTGTTTCCTTATAGCTTGGACGAGTATTTATCGCCCGTTGATGGCGAGCGAACTAGCCCTAAACCTCTCTTGGCCGGCCAAGATTTGATTGCCGCTTTTAGCTTAACGCCTGGGCCTGATGTGGGGAAATTATTAAGTCAGTTGAATTCGGCCTATGATCTGGGCGAAATTAAAACGCGCGAAGAAGCCCTGGCCTGGCTGAAACGGCGCGGCCTGGGCCAGTAATGTTGTTAAGAAATTGTAATATTGATCCCCGCCAAAGCTGGCCAATCTCCTCTTTTTGAGAAGAGTTAAGGGCGAAAATGATCATGGGATCTATGATCGGGCCCCTAAAATCGCCAAACTTTTTTAGCCTGAGTCTATAATTAATTTTGGCGATTTTTTCTTTGGGCTTACTCGCGGCCAAAATCCTTTTTTGCTTTAATCCCAGCTCTCTTGTATATTTGTCGGGGTTGACCGTCCAGGCTTTAAGATTTTTGGCTGGCCCTTCGAGTTTATGAGGGATTAGAGGCAATTTATGACCAATGTGGCGATAGTTGGAACCCAATGGGGCGATGAGGGCAAAGGAAAAGTGGTGGATCTTCTCAGCGAGAAGGCCGACCTGGTTGTCCGTTTCCAGGGCGGCAATAACGCTGGTCATACGCTGGTCGTGGGCGACCAAACCTTCGCCCTCCACACCGTGCCCTCGGGCATTCTTTGGCCAGGCAAAATGTCGGTGGTGGCCTCCGGAGTCGTGGTCGATCCCGAGGATCTGATCAAAGAAATCATGTCCTTAACGGCTAGAGGCGTGGTCATTACGCCGGACAACCTAAAGATCTCCGAAAAAGCCCACATGATCTTGCCTTATCACCGGCTTTTGGACGCGGCTCGCGAAAGCGCCCAAGATGGCCAGAAGATTGGGACGACGGGCCGGGGAATTGGCCCAGCTTACGAGGATAAAGCCTCGCGCGTGGGTTTGCGGTTAGGGGATCTGCGTTCGGAAGAAACCTTATTATCAAGAATTCGCCTCGCCCTGAAAGAAAAAAATTGCCTTTTCCAGCATTTGTATGGGGTTCCGACGCTTAAAGCCGAGGATTTAGTCAAAAGGGTTATGGTCTGGCGGGAAAAGTTATGGCCGTTTTTGGCCAATACCGCTTTAATTGTCCAAAAGGCCCAGAAAGCTGGCCAAAAAATTCTCTTTGAGGGAGCTCAGGGCGTTCAATTGGACATAGATCATGGCTCTTATCCTTATGTGACCAGCTCCAATCCCACGACAGGCGCGGTGGCCGTGGGCGCGGGTTTAGCCCCCAGAGATCTGGAAAACGTTTTAGGCTTAGTCAAAGCCTACTCGAGCCGAGTGGGCGAGGGCCCATTTCCCACGGAGCTGACCGACGATTTGGGCCAGCGGATCCGGGAGATTGGCCACGAATTTGGGGCCACTACTGGTCGTCCGCGGCGTTGCGGCTGGCTGGACGCGGTTTCGGTGCGGCAAGCCGTGGATTTGTGCGGCGTGGATAGGCTAGCCATCACTAAGCTCGACGTTTTGGCCGGTCTTGGGGAATTGAAAATAGCCACTCATTATGAGCTAAATGGCCATTGGCTGGACTATGTGCCCGCCGATTGCCAGGATCTGGCCAAATGTCGCCCGGTTTATAAAACCTTTCCCGGTTTTCCGGCCAACGTGGGCTCGGCTCGCTCCTTAGAGGATTTGCCGAAAGAAGCTCGGCGGTATATTGAGCTGATAGAGGAACTAATTGGTCGCCCCGCCGCTTTAATCTCCGTGGGCCCCGAGCGCGAGCAAACCATTATTCTTCATGAATATTTTTAAGATTTTATAATTTTTAAGACCCAAGGAAAGGAGATAGGAGATAGATAATAGGAGTAGGAGTTGACGGGCTAGTCAGGAATGTAGTAAAATGATAAAAAATTATGGAGGGAATCGCCATGTCTAATGATAACGCTCAAACTTTAGATGGTTCATTTATGGTTCCACTTAATTCCGATGGTCTCCCAATAAGCGATACAGCTAAGACGGACGGCCAAAAATCGTCGGCCAGCAAGGAAACGCCCGCCGCTATGAAAGACTCGGATATCTCTGTTAAAGAGCTGGCCAACATAATGGCCACCAGAATGGACGCGATGGCCAAAATAATAGACGCCAGAATGGACGCGATGACCACCAAAATTGACGCGAGCGCCGGTAAACAAAGAGTGTTCATGTGGTGTGTCGGCGTAATCGGCACTATTTTCATTGCGTTTTTCGCGCTGTTCTATAATACTTTGCCCAACAAGATTGACGCCAACTATAAGGACTTGTCCGCCAAGATGGACACGATCAATATCGCCTTGACAAACAGGATTGATACTTTGTCCGCCAAGATGGACGCCAACAATATGGCCTTGTCAAGCAGGATAGATGTCCTAGTGAAAAATGGTAAATGATCTAGTGAAAATGATGATAAATACGAGGGCGTAGGACATAGGCAAACCGTGAGTTTCGGCGGAGCTACCTTGACCAAGGCTAACGCCCGTCGCGCGCTCCAGCGGAGACCGAAAGTGGGTCGAGCGCGAACCGGAATTCTCGGTGAAAAGAGATCAACTAACGTGACGTTAAATTAAGTTTTCCTCGGTCAGTAGGTTATAGGTCAATTGCCACCGGGGAAACTAGTAGCCAGCGTCACTTGGCCAAATAGGAAGCGCGGCTAAAGCCGCGCTAAAATATCTGTATTTTAAACTCTTCATCTTCTTCATTTTGATTTTTCAATCTAATATTTTCTTATTCGCGCGCCGTGGATAAGCGCTCTTGCCAAGCGGGCCGCGACTCTCCGCCTGGCGGCCTTCTGTTGTTCCAGCCGGTAGCGCTTCCTTAGGGCCTGGAGGCGACTAAGTGTCTTGAGCTAGGGATCTAAAGTCCTGTTAAGCGAGGCCGCAAGCGCGCGGGCATAACGCGAGCGCCGCGCCGCCCGGATCTCGTAAATTTAGGCGCGGAAGCTGACCTTCCAAATAACTGGGGAAAGCCGCCGTCATGGGAGAGGAAATCGGACGATCCGTCCGCGAATGGGGTCGTGATAACAACAGTTAAATGAGCTCTAGAAGGTTCCGCCGGGGGAATGGCGACAGCCCGCGTGCGAGGGGTGAATGTGGCGCGCGCGTGAGATCCCCAAGAGAACGTGTCCAGGGAGAGCTTGGCGCCTTAAATCCGTCGCTCGGCCACGGACTGAATCGGCCTCTTTTAGTAAGAAAGCGAACATTAGTGGAAGAGCGCTGGGTAGCCTGTTTAGGGGTTAGGAAAGAGGCCCATAAAGCCCACCTAGGAGCCGACAGCCTCAGACGCTGAAGAAGGATCTTGGGCCTCGGCTAGGCTCATAGGGCTGGAAAGACCGGATAAGGGAAGGAGCGTTTCCTTTCGGAAACGCGCTTGAAAGGAAGAAAGGGACGGAAATTGGGTAACCTATTGATTCCACCAACTGGAAATATGTTTCTTAGACATCAAAGTAGTCGTGAGCGAAGTCAAAAAACGCCGAAGAGAGAGCCGGAGGCTAGAAATTGACGCGTTCGGCTCCACGGGGCGAAATAGTTACCGTGTCAGATATCTACCCTAACATAAGTTATAATTCAAATATTATAGCGAAAGAATCACTATAGAACTTTTTTATCTTTTGAAAAAGTAAATAATGACATTAGGGCGGCAAAAAGATCATGTTTTGGATAGACGCTTTGTGGCTAGACCCAAAAGATCCCCAAACTTCTTGACTATTTTAAGGTATAATAGGTTAGGCCCTTAAGATCTCTCTGAGCTTAAAGGGCTATCGCCACGCGACTCTGGGAGGGGCTCCTATGGGGTTAGACAAGAGCCGTTTCACGGAGCTGCAGGCCAAGCTGGACATCTATAAAAGCACTCTAACCGAGATTTACGAGCGCTATGACCAAAAACTCGAGGAATTGTCTTTGGTTAGGCGGGTTGGGGACGCTTTAAGAACGACTCAAACCGTGGAATCATTGGCCCAGGCTTTAATGGCTTTGGTGGCCCATGAAGTGGAGGTGGATCGCGTTAGCTTATTGACTCGCGATCCCCAATGTCCCGGCTTATTTTTGCGGGCCGCTTATTATTCGGATCGCGAAGAGTTTGTTTTTTATCCAGATAACGAGAAAGCTTGGTCGGAAGAAAGCCTAAGAAGCGCTTTGGCGGAAGCCAAAACCTTAGAAAATAACCCAGTTTTTTTATCTGGGAGCTCGAGCGCGGATAATTTAGGCCTAGACAATCAAGTTCAGGATAATACAGGCCCAGAAAAGACTATTGACCCAGACTCTTGGACGGGGCAAGTCTATTTAGGTGGCCTTATCCGCGATTTAGCCGCGGTTCCGGCTCGCTTGGATCCTTTGGGCCAAAGTTCCGAAGGCCCTCGGGCTTTGGCTTTGGTGCCTTTAGCCACCCGCTCTAAGCCTTTGGGTTTATTGGTTTTATCTCGCCCAGCCGGTCAGGACTTCACCCCGGAAAACGAGCGCATGTTGTCCATCATGGCCGATCAAGCTAGCGCGGCCTTATCCAATGTCCTTCTGTTCGACGATCTTTCCCGCGTTAACCAAAAAATATTGGCTTCGGAAAAAAGAGCGCGCGAGACCTCAGATTACCTCGAGCGCCTGTTAGAGACGGCCAATGACGCTATTTTGATCCTCGACGAGAGGGGCCTCATTGTCTACGCTAACCGCAAAGCCGGGCAATGGGGCTTTGGGCGCCAAGATCTGGTCGGCCAAGAGTTTCGGCTCTTATTGGAGCCGAGCCCGGAATTGGCTTTTTGGGAACCCGGCCAACCCCCGCCGGTGGATCGCGTCTTAGAGGCCAATTTGACCAACGCCCAAGGGGAGAGAAGAGCTTTATTGATCTCCACTTCCCAAGCCGTGGGTTCGCCAGTGGCCGCGCCTAGCCCCGAGAGCTCCTCATTTATGTTGATGGTTAGCGATCTGACCGAGAGGCGGCAATTGGAGAGACAACTTCTCCATTCGGAAAAACTAGCTTCCATTGGCTTATTGGCCGCCGGGGTGGCTCACGAGGTCGGCAATCCCTTATCGACTATCTCTGGGTACGCCCAGATCTTGGTTTCCGGGGCCGATGACGAGTCCAAAGAATATCTGGCGGCCATTTTGGAGCAGACCACCCGCATCCAAAAGATTTTAAAGGAGCTTTTGGATTATTCTCGGCCAGCCCAGGGCTTAACCGAGACTTTGTCGCTCCCGGAAAGGCTCCCTAGGATTTTGGGCATGCTCGGCTCGCAAAAGGGTTTGGCCCGCCTCACCATAAAATATGATTTTGAGCCTTTAGGGCCATATTTGGTGGCCATGGATCGCGACCACCTGACCCAGGTGGTCATCATCATCGCCATGAACGCCGCCCAAGCCATGGATGGGCAAACGGAGCCCGAGCCCACTTTAATGGTGGGACTAGCTCGAGAAGGGGCCATGGTGGTTTTGCGCTTGGCCGACAATGGGCCAGGCATGTCCGAGCGGACGCGGCGGCGGGCTTTTGATCCCTTTTTTACCACCAAAGCCCCAGGCCAGGGCACGGGCTTGGGTTTGGCCATTTGTCAAAGGATCATCGATAGCTACCATGGCCGCTTGGAATTGACCTCCGCTCCCGGCGAGGGAGCGGCCTTCGCCATATATTTGCCCGCGGCCACCAATGAGAGCGCTTGACGCTAAATGACTTTATAAACTCTTAGATCTTTCTTAAGGGATAAAATATTCAGCCTCGCCCAGAGTGGCCAAAAGAGTAACCCAAGAGTAGCCTATGTCCGCGCCTTTAATATTAATAGTGGATGACGAAGAGCACATCCGCAAAATCATGAGCATCATGCTCGGCAAAAAAGGCTACGCCTGCCGTTTGGCCGCTTCTGGGGCCGAGGCTTTGGAGCTCTTGACCCAAGAATCCTTTGACGCGGTTTTGACCGATCTCCACATGCCGGGCCTCGATGGCTTGGGCTTATTGGCCAAAATCAAAGAGATGGCCCCGGATCTCGTGGTCATAGTGGTTACGGCTTTCGCGACCATGGAAACGGCCATTTTAGCCATGAAAGCCGGGGCTTATGACTATATCGCCAAACCTTTCAATGAGGACGAAATAATCCTCGTTTTGGAAAAGGCTTTGGAGCGGGGGCGGTTGGTAGCCGAAAACCGGCGCCTTAAACGCGAGATGGGCGAGCGGCTGGATAGCGGAGTTTTTTTAGGCGAAAGCCAAGCCATGAAAAACGTTTTCGCTCTCATCGCCAAAGTGGCCGACACCAAAGCCACGGTGCTCATCACCGGGGAAAGCGGGACGGGCAAAGAATTAGCCGCCCAGTCCATCCATCGCCATGGGCCTCGTCGCGAAAAACCGTTTGTGGCCGTCAATTGCGGGGCTATTCCGGCCAATCTCATGGAAAGCGAATTTTTTGGCCACATCAAAGGGGCTTTCACCGGGGCCGACCGAGCCAAAGAAGGCTTATTGGCTGAGGCCGATGGGGGCACGCTCTTTTTGGACGAGGTCACGGAACTGCCCTTGGACACCCAGGTCAAGTTTTTGCGGGCCCTCCAGGAAGAGGAGATCCGGCGGGTGGGGGAAAATTTTTCGCGAAGGGTTGATCTCCGGGTTTTGGCGGCCACCAATAGAAATCTTTCCGAGGAAGTGGCCGCCGGCCGATTTCGGGAGGATCTTTATTACCGCTTAAACGTAATTCGGCTCAACATGCCGCCTTTAAGGGAAAGATCCGAGGATATTCCCATTTTGGCCAACTATTTTTTAGAGGCGGCGGTCAAGAAAAATCAATTGCCCCCCAAATCTTTGTCGCCAGCGGCTTTAAGAATTTTGGCCGCCCAGACTTATAGCGGCAATGTCCGGGCCTTAAAAAATATCTTGGAGCAGGCGGCCATCATGAGCGATGGGACGGTCATTGGCCCCCAGGATTTGCCTTTCCAGGAGCCCATTTTGCCGGCCCAGAGCGATTTCTCTCTGACTTTGCCGCCGGATTGGCTGGATCTGAAGAAAGCCTTAAAGGAAGTGACCCGGCTGACCGAGGAAACCTTAATTAAAAGAGCTTTGGAAAGGAAAAATAACAATCAGAGCCGGGCGGCGGAGCTTTTGGGGCTCAGCCGGCGGGCTTTGATCACCAAAATTCAAGCTTACGGCTTAGGGCGCGCTCGGCCAAAACCCGACCCTCTCTAGGCAATATATAAAACTCTAAGGCCGCTCTTGGGCCGGGAGGCATCCATGTTTAAACGATTAGCGGCCATTACCAAGACTGAGGAAAGAGCGGAAATCTTCAGCCTTTTAATGGTTGGCTTTGGGCTTATGAGCCTTATATTGGCGCCGCTTGGCCTACTGCTGGGGGCCATGGCGGTTATGGAAATGGAATTTTTTCGCCACAGAACGGCCTTGGAAGCCATTGTGGCCATGGCTTTGGCTTTATGGATCTTGACTTTTCCCGTGGCTTTGGCCAAAACCCAAGCTCGCCGGGCTTTTGAGTTGGACAATCGGAACTTTTTACCGCGTTTTAAGGAAATAATATCCTTTGATTTAAGAAGGTATTTAGCTCTTATTATATTTACTTGGGGGTTGCTGACGGTTTATGGCTTAATGAGCTTAATGGCCTGGTCGATTGTCTTGTTTCTAGTTATTCAGGCCTTGGTTTGGATCCCTTTTTTCTATAAAAATCAAAGGCTTA
The DNA here is from genome assembly GCA_031270705.1 of Deltaproteobacteria bacterium. Lineage (GTDB taxonomy): Bacteria > Desulfobacterota > Desulfarculia > Adiutricales > Adiutricaceae > JAIROO01. The sequence continues at coordinate 775 of JAISWW010000069.1, read as the reverse complement.
AGATTTTTCCGGCCTATTTTCGGGAAGCTAAGGCCGAGGAACTGCCCGATAATTTGCCCAAAATCCTTAAAACCTTGCCCACGCCCCCCAATTGGAATTTAAGGCGGATCTTGGTGGATAGCCAAAACCAAGATATCTTGCCTTGGCCTTATCTTTTGGGCGAGACCATGGTGGTGCCGCAAAAGGCCTTGACCATGACCATGGGGGCCTTAAAACACCGGATAGTTACGGCTATCTTAGGGAATTTGGTCAAAGTCGAGGGCTTGACCATGATCTTAAGAGGTTTGGCCATGAGCCTGACCGTGCCTTTGGCTTTGGTTTTTTTAGGCGGCTTTGGCTTTTTCTGGCGTTTTCCACAGGATTATTCCCCAATTTTGATCCCTTGTCTGTGGTTAGCCGTGGGGCTCAGTCATTTGGTCTCCAAGACTTTAATCCGCTTTGTCCAGAGGCTTTTGGAAAGAAAATTATCCTCGGCCGCGGTTTTGGCCACTTGGGATGTCCCGGGCTTTAAGGCGAGCTTGGAAGCGGCTAGCCGCTGGGATTTGGAGCCCGATGAGAGTCCTTGGTGGTTTTGGTTTTCCCGGACTAGACCCGGAGCCTTGGAGCAAATCGCCCAAATTAAGGAGCAACTCCAGGTTCTGACCAAGACGCCCAAACCCAATACGCCCCCGGTGGCTCCCCGAACCCAGTCTTTTGAGGCCTCCAAGGGCAATGAAAGGGCTAACGCGTAAAAATTGGCCAAAAAGAAGGCCCAGCCGGCTGGGCCTTCTAAAAA
>JAISWW010000267.1 GCA_031270705.1 Deltaproteobacteria bacterium | reverse complement strand
TAAATCAAAGCCCAGCGAATGTGGGGGAGAGTAATTTTAAAGAAAACCCGGAAAAAGCCCGCCCCCATCATGACCGCCGCTTGCTCCTCGTCCGTCCCCCGGGCCAATAAAACCGGAATTATCTCCCGAGCCACAAAGGGCAAAGTGACGAAGATGGTGGCTAAAACGAGACCTGGCGTCGCGAAAACAATTTTGACCTGAAAGTAGTCTAAAAGGGGTTTGGCCCAGCCCAAGCGCCCAAAAGTCAAGATAAAAACTAGACCCGCGATAATGGGGGAAATAGCGAAAGGCAAATCAATCAAAGTGATAATTAAATTCTGCCCCCGAAAAGCGAATCTGGTTAAAGCCCAAGCCGCGGCCAGACCAAAGAGAGTGTTAAAGACCACGGCGAAAATACTGGTTAAAAAAGTTAAGTACAAGGCCTTAACCGTGTAAATATTGGTGATGGCCCCCAAAAAACGGTCCCAGCCAGCCCCCAAAGCCTGATAAACGACGCAGACCAAAGGCGTGACCAGAAACAAAAGGGTAAAAGCTAGACTCAAAAAGATCAGTAAGCGCCGGACATAAGGGTTTTCCTGACGATAACCGCGGCGCTGGATCTTTCTAGTTTGGGCGCGGGATTTAGCCATGCTCAGCCTCCCGCGTAACGGGCCGCCCGGGATTGGATCCGGTTGACCAGGAACATAATGATAAAGGAAGCCAAAAGGGTCACCAAAGCCACCGCCGTGGCTTGCTCATAATGGAACTCTTCTAGGCGCGTCACAATCATGAGCGGGGCGATCTCGGTTTGGAAAGGTTTATTGCCGGCGATAAAAATGACGCTGCCATACTCCCCCAAACCCCGAGCGAAAGCCAGAGAAAAGCCCGTTAAGAGAGCTGGTTTTATCTCCGGCAGAATAATTTTAAAAAAGATTCTAGCGCTCCCGGCCCCTAAAGTGCGGCCCGCTTCCTCATAATCGGGGGAGAGCTCTTCCAAAATAGGCTGGATGGAGCGGACGACAAAAGGGAGAGTTATAAAAATCAGCGCCACGATGATGCCGACTTGGGTATAGGCCACCCTAATCCCTAAGCTAGCTAAAGGTTTCCCAATCCAGCCTTGATCGGTGGTTAAAAAAGTTAGGGAGATGCCGGCCACCGCCGTCGGAATAGCGAAAGGGAGCTCTATTAAGCCGTCAATGAGGCGCCGGCCGAAAAAGCGGTAGCGGACCAGCACCCAGGCTAAAAGTGTCCCAAAGAGGACATTTAAAAGCGCGGCCAAAAAAGAGCAGCCAAAGCTGACCTTATAACTAGATAAAATCCTCTGATCCGTTATGGCCCGGACAAAGCCGCCCCAGCCCGCCTCCCCGGCTTGAATGGCCAAAGAAATCATGGGGATGAGAACGATGAGACTCAAATAGCTCATGGTCACCCCCAAGGAGAGGCCAAAGCCAGGGAGAATTCTTTTGGTTTTTTTCATGTCCTTCTCCCTGGCTTAGGTTTTGAAGTCCTAAAAGGGCTAATTATTTGGGAAACTATTTTTTGGCGTAAATTTGATCAAAAATCGCGCCATCGGAAAAATGGTACTTTTGAGCTTTGGCCCAGCCGCCAAAGAGAGGATCGTCAATAGTAATGAGCTTGGTTTTGAGCTCGAAATATTGGCCAAACTCTTTGAGAATCTCGGGGTTGGAGGGCCGATAATAATTCTTGCCGGCTAGGCGCTGGCCCTCGTCGGAATAGAGATAATTTAAATATTCGGTGGCCAGGGCCCGCGTCCCTTTCTTGTCCACCACCTCGTCCACGACAGTCACCGGGGGCTCAGCCAGAATGGAAGTGGGCGGGGTGACAATCTCAAACTCCCCCGGCCTTTCCGCGATGGACAGATAAGCCTCGTTCTCCCAAGCCAAAAGGACGTCGCCTTGGCCATTTTGGACAAAGGTGTTGGTGGAGCCCCGGGCCCCGGCGTCGAGCACCAAGACATTGTCAAAGATCTTTTTGACAAAGGCGATAATGGCTTTTTCGTCGCTTTTGTATTCTTTGTCCGCCCAAGCCCAAGCGGCTAGATAGTTCCAGCGGGCCCCGCCCGAGGTTTTGGGGTTCGGGGTAATGACGCCGACGCCTGGCTTGGCCAGATCGCCCCAGTCTTTAAGATTTTTGGGATTGCCTTTCCTGACCAAAAAGACGATGGTCGAGGTATAGGGCGAGCTATTTTTGGGAAGCCTTTTCTGCCAATCTTTGGCCACTAGGCCCGCTTGGGCCACCTCATCAATGTCATAAGCCAAGGCTAAGGTCAGAACGTCGGCCTCATTGCCCTCAATGACGGAGCGGGCTTGCTTGCCAGAGCCGCCGTGAGACTGGATGACGCTGACGTCATCGCCGGTTTTGGCTTTGTAGTATTTTTGGAAAGCTTGGTTAAATTGCTCATAAAGCTCGCGGGTGGGATCATAAGAAACATTGGTGATTTCAATGTTCGCGGCGTAGGCCTGGGTGGCGCCAAAAATAGCGAGAAACGCCAACATAAAACTCGAGAAAAGAAAACTAAAGACCAGAAAAGACTTTTTCACGATTCGCTCCTAAATTATGGCGATCAAAAAAAAGACCGAAGAGGTTGGGACTCTTCGGTCTTCGAGTATCGATCAACCGTTGGACAGAAAAATATAAAAGGGAAGGCTAGCGAAATTGGCTAGATCCAACCTTAGCGTTTTCAGGTCTTCAGTATTACTGATCAACTTTGAGGGGAATTAATTTTTTTAGACAGCGCGGAAGGCCATACCTAAGAGTGGAGGCGGCTTAGGCCTTAGGGGCGCTTTTTAAGTTTTTGATTGTAGAAAAGGTTCCTAAGTCTGTCAAGAGTTTTTTTGGAGGGTCGGGCCTCAAAAAAGGGCCTATTCTTTTAGATACTTTTTTTGAATTTAAATTACGCTCGCCCATGAAGGCGCCCATGAAGGCGTCTAAGAGAGGCGTCAAAGGGAGGCGTAAGTCCGCCCTAGGGTCTGGTCAGCGACCCTGTAACCAAGCCTAACCGCGTCATCGAGAGCTGGGGCGAGAAGCGACAGGAGTCCCGCCGCGATCCGTAGGCGATGAGTCTGATTCGGCCTTAGATCTGACATAGTATCGCGACGCGCGGGCCTAATTATTGGCAAATCCACAGATGAGCCAGCCGCGGCCGGCGATAACTGAAACTTCGACCGTTTTGCTAGTCGAGTCGCGCGAGCCTATTGGCCTTAAATGATCTGACATATGACAAATTAGGACTATATGGGCGTTTGAGGGCGGAATGTTCTGAAGGCGCGCGGATTTATCCGCCATCGACCTCGAGGGCCACGCTTGTCCGGCGAAATAAGCGGAAAGGCTTTGGCCAGAAAAGTCATGAGCGGTGGCCAAATTCCTTCTTCGCGAGCAAAAGATTGCGCGCGCTTGACCTCAGATGGTCAGCCAAGGCGGAAGCCAGAAGAAGCCTGTTTGACGGAATCGGGCCAATTTGAGGGAGAGAGCTAGTATCTAATCTAGACCTTGTCAACTGGAACGCTAGATTTCAGTAAGAACGTCGCTTGGCCAAGGTTCCTCGACTTAGAGGGCCTTTAGAGTAACCAAGGCAACTCTCTACTTTCGCCGAATGAGCGAGCTTCACTATATTTAGCCTCTTTTGGTCGCGTCTCAATTCAGGAAAAACAATTCTGGGAGGATTGCCTGGCTGTAGACGCTCAACTGTCTAAAATTTTTCACGCTCCAAACATCTTAGCGACCATGTTAGTCGCGATATCCGACTCGGACACCCGTCAACCCCTCGAAGAGGAGTTAAATAAAATGTCTCCTGGCTCTATTTACGCTTCATAGACAAGAGCTTCCCAGCTCCCGGCGGCCCGGAATATTGGGGCGTTTCCTTAAAAACCTCAGAAGCGTCTGAAACAGGATTGGTAAATGGAGTCTAATTAAATGTAGCGCGATTTAATTTTTGTCTAAAAACCTTAAAAATATCTATAATATGTTATTAGGCTTTTTTTAATTATGTACACTTCTTTAATTATTATTTTTTTCTATATTGTATATAGCTTTGACAGATAAGAACAGCTCAAATTTAGCTCGATGAGATTCCGAAGAAATCCAAGTTTTGAGCGTCTGACTTCTGGAAGGGATAAGACCCTTTAAAATTTTTTGGGTTTAGAAAAAAACATTTGCTTTCCGAGGCTAGATTGGTTATAATTTACTATCAGAAGACGCGTTCTCCGCCTAAGACCCCAATGGCTTAATTGAGCTCAGAATAACCTTATCGGCTATCGAGTGAGGTCGCGCTTTAAGTTTTTTCTCGCGCCTACGCGCCACGACATATTAAGCCGTTCGCTGAGTGGCCTGTCTACGGTTCTAGGAAAGCACGACCAAATTGTGGTTTTTAGCGAGCGAAGTTTGGCTAGCGCTTATTTTTTATTTACCTTATAACTTGGTTCACGATAATTTGTCTAAAGATAACATCATAAGGCGTTGAAAATGGGTAACGACGAAAAAAAGCCTAGCTGGCTATACAAACACCCGATGGAATTTGTCGGCAAAACCGTGACCTCCCAATTCCTTTCACAGGTTCTTAGCGATATGGCTGAAGTTCCCTCAAGCTTGACGGGGACTAAGATCGGCTCGGATCTGCCTAACCCCCCTTATTCTATTCCACGCCCGGACAACATAATTCAGCTCAGCGACGATTCTTACCTCATCCTTGAGTTCCAATCCACGTTCAGGTTCCAAGATCTTATCAGATTCCTAAAGTACGGCGTTTTTTTAGTTGACAACTCTTGGCAAAGAGATAAAATTATAAGGCCAGTACGGATCGTGGTCTTTTATCCAGCTAACGTTAAACGCCCGACCGCGACTTTTTCCGTTAATGGCTCAATAAATATTTCTTTGGAACATGTTTCCCTAAGGGACAAAATTGACGGGGTGTCCCTTGTCAACGGGTTAAAAACCAGGCTTGATAACTACCCAAACTTACAAGGCGAACCTCTTCTTACCTCGGAAGAGCAATTGTCGCTGTACTTAGCCCCTTTTGGTCGCGTTTCAGTTCAGAAAAATCAATTCTGGGAGGATTACCTGGCTGTAGGCGCTCAACTGTCTGAAATTATTGACGATCCAAACATCTTAGCGACCATGTTAGTCGCGTTACCCAAATCGGAGACGCGT
>JAISWW010000254.1 GCA_031270705.1 Deltaproteobacteria bacterium | reverse complement strand
AGGCTAGCCCGTAAATCATTGTTGCCTCACCAAAAAACCGCTTTAGAAAAGTTTCATGAACATTTTAAAACCCAGGATCGGGGTCAGCTGATTATGGCTTGCGGAACTGGGAAAACCTTTACTTCGCTCAAAATAGCCGAAAATGAGACAAATGGCCAGGGGTTAGTTCTCTTTTTGGCACCTTCTATCGCCTTAATTAGTCAGCTTCTGTTGGAATGGTCAAGTAACTCTGAAAAACCTCTCTATTCCATTTGTGTCTGTTCGGATCCATCGGTTTCCAGGATCAAAAAGAAAAAAAATGAGGACGATATCATTTTTAGCGTCGAGGATCTGGCCCTCCCCGCTACTACTAAAGTACCTCAAATTATAAAACAATTGGAGTTCGCTCGCGAGCGCCATCCTAACCAACTATGTGTCATATTTTCTACCTATCAATCCATTGATAAAGTCTCCGAGGCTCTTAAAAAGGTTAAATTAACAGTTGATTTGATTGTCTGTGACGAAGCTCACCGGACAACTGGAGTTATTTTAATGGACGAGGATGAAGGTTATTTCACTAAAGTCCATGACAATACTTTTATAAAAGCTAAAAAGCGGCTTTACATGACCGCTACGCCTAGGATTTACGCTGAATCCTTAAAAAGAAAAGCTGAGGATTTTTCGGCCACGCTTTGTTCTATGGACGATGAAAATCTTTTCGGGCCTGAGGTCTATCGTCTTGGTTTTGGCGAGTCGGTGGATCGCGATCTCCTTTCTGATTACAAAGTTTTGGTTCTGACGGTCAATCGCAATGAGATCTCCGAAAAAACTCAAGATGAGTTAACCGAAGGCCAAAAAGAAATTGAAGCTGACGATATCACTAAATTGATTGGCTGTCTCAATGCCCTCTCCAAAAATATGACCATGGAAGGCAAAGTTTTGCGCCAAGTTGATCCAGATCCCATGCTTAAAGCGGTGGCGTTTTGCCAAACTATCGCTAAATCAAAAAAGATAACTAAAGTTTTTAAAGCGTTAAAAGATAACTATTGCCAAAATCTACCAAATAAAGAAAATTATAATTTAGTTGATGTGGAGGCTGATCATATTGATGGCGCCATGGGGGCTTGTCTACGAAATGAAAAATTATCTTGGCTCCGAAGCGACTCTGAGAAATGCCGGATATTATGCAATGTTCATGTACTGTCGGAAGGCGTGGATGTGCCTAGCTTAGACGCCGTTCTTTTTCTTTCAGCTAAAAACTCTCAAATTGAGGTGGTTCAGTCTGTGGGCCGAGTCATGAGGAAGGCCGAAGGGAAAAAATTTGGTTATATCATCATACCGGTGGTCGTCCCTTCTTCTGTTGACCCAGAGGACGCCTTAAATGACAATGAGCGTTTTAAGGTAGTTTGGACTGTTCTTAATGCTCTAAAGGCTCATGATGACCGTTTTAACGCTCTTATCAACAAAATTCAGTTTAATAAAATCGCGCCTACTGGAGGCGGCTCAGTTTTAATTGGGGGGATAAGCGGTGGCGATACTCACGACTTAAGGGGGCCAGGGACTCGGGATCTCCTCTCTGGTCTTCAGCCTTCTGATGACGGGTTATATCGGCATATATACGCGAGGTTGGTTAAAAAGGTTGGCTTCAAGCAAGATATGTTGCTCTGGGCCGCCGATGTGGCCAAAATCGCTGAGGGTTTTAAGGCTCGAATTACCAAAGTTGTTAACCAAAAAGGCCCTCATAAAGAAGAATTTGATCGATTTTTATCTGGGCTGAGAAAGACTCTTAACCCTTCGGTGGACGAAACCGAGGCTATAGAGATGTTGGCTCAGCATCTTATCACCAAGCCTGTCTTTGAGGCGTTGTTTGAAAACTACTCATTTGTCCAAAATAACCCAGTTTCCAAGTCTTTGGAGACTATGATTGAGGTCTTAGAGGATCAAGGCTTGGAAAAGGACAAAGTCATTCTTTCCAGGTTTTACAAGACTGTCAAGGAAGAAGTGGCCGGGATCGACACTCCAGAAGCCCGCCAAAAAATAATTGTTAAGCTTTATGACAATTTCTTTAAAATCGCCATGCCTAATGCGGTGGAAAAGCTGGGAATTGTCTATACTCCGGTTGAGATAGTTGATTTTATAAATTATTCAGTAGCTAAAGCGCTTAAAAAGGAGTTTAATCTCGAAATTACTGATGATAATATCAATATTTTAGATCCATTTTCTGGTACAGGCACATTTATTACTAGGTTGATTCAATCCGGTTTATTAGGTCAAGGGGAAATTTTAACTAGACAGTATCAAAACTGTCTTCATGCCAATGAAATTATTCTTTTAGCCTATTATATCGCTTCAATTAATATTGAAAATGCATATTATGAAGTAATTGATGAAGATATAAATTATAAACCATTCAAGGGAATTTGCCTTACAGACACTTTTCAACTATATGAAAAAGAAGAAGGAGATGATTTATATAAAAATCAACGACAACGGTTTAGAATAAATACTAAAAGAGTTAATGATCAAAATAACACACATATTCGTGTTATTATAGGGAATCCTCCCTACTCAAAAGGTCAAGATGATGTTAATAAAAATTCTAAAAATCAATCTTATCCGAATTTAGATTATCGTATTAAAACTACTTATTCAGAACAATCTATAGTTACAAATAAAAATCCTCTTTATGATTCTTATATAAAGTCTTTTCGTTGGTCTTCAGATCGGCTTGATGAAAATGGAGGAATTATCGGGTTTGTAACTAACGCTGGCTGGCTGGACGGCGCGGCCATGGATGGAATGAGGAAATGTCTAGTCAACGAATTTAGTTCCATTTATGTCTTTAACCTTAGAGGCAATTGTCGGACACAAGGAGAGCAACGACGAAAAGAAAAGGATAATGTTTTTGGGCTTGGCTCAAGAACCCCTGTCGCCATTACAATTTTGGTTAAAAATCCAGCTAAAAAAGGCCTGGCTAAAATATATTACCATGATATTGGCGATTATTTGTCCCGTGAACAAAAATTAGCTATTATAGCCCAACGCCATGATATTTTTGGCCCTGAAATGGTCTGGGAAAATATTGTTCCTAATGATAAAGGTGATTGGCTTAATCAACGAAGTGATTTGTTTAGTAAGTTTATTCAAATTGGTGATAAGGATAATAAATTTAATAAAAAAACTTTTTTTGTTCCATACTACTCATTAGGTATTAACACCGCAAGGCAAGCCTGGTGTTTTAACTTTTCATCAAGTAAATTAATTAATAATATTAAATTAACTATAAATTATTATAATAATGAAAGAAAATTATTTCATAATAATTTTTTATTAAAT
>JAISWW010000171.1 GCA_031270705.1 Deltaproteobacteria bacterium | reverse complement strand
ACTGTCGACCCAATAAAGGCGAGGCCTGGTACCGGGAAACCTTAAATTTATTGGAGGCCGATGAGGTCTCCATAAACCAGGCCGGCATTGGGCGCAAATTTCAAAAACCCTCGGTCTTTCAGTCTTTGACCGTTTACCAAAATTTGGAATTGGCTTTAAAGGCCAAAAAGTCCGTCTTAACCACCCTTTTGGCCCGCTTAAAAGGGGAAGAGGTCAATTTTTTAGACGAGATTTTGACGTTAATAAATTTAAAGGATCACCGCGCGCGCGTGGCTGGCTCCTTATCCCATGGCCAAAAGCAATGGCTAGAGATTGGGATTTTGTTGGCCCAAAAACCGCGGGTTCTCCTTTTGGATGAGCCAGTAGCGGGTTTGACCCCCAAGGAGATCGACCGCACCACGGAATTATTGTTAAGTTTAGAGGGCCATCATTCTTTAATAGTTGTTGAGCATGACATGAGTTTTGTGCGCTCCATAGCTCGGACAGTCACGGTTTTGCGTCAAGGATCGGTTTTGGCCGAAGGCGACATGGAATCCGTGAGCGCTAATCCGGCGGTCATTGAGGCCTATTTGGGGGTTAGCGAGTGCTGACCGTAAAAAACCTCAATCAGTTTTATGGCCAAAGCCATATTTTAAGGGATGTCTCTTTAAACGCCCCCAAAGGCCAATGCGTCTGCGTCATGGGGCGCAATGGGGTCGGCAAAACCACTTTGTTGCAGTGCTTAATGGGTTTATTGCCAGCCGCTTCGGGTCAGGTTTTTTTTGAGGGCCAGGATATCACGAAAGCCAAACCCGAGGCTCGAGCGGCTTTGGGCCTAGGTTATGTGCCCCAAGGTCGCCAGATCTTTCCGGTTTTAACGGTGGAGGAAAACTTAAAGTTGCCTCTGCCCTGGCGCCGGGGCGGTGGCACAGAGCTACCGGAGCTGATCTTTGAGCTTTTTCCGGTTTTAAAGGACATGGCTAACCGAAGGGGTGGCGATCTGTCTGGCGGCCAGCAACAACAATTAGCCATGGCTCGGGCTTTGGTTTTAAATCCCAAGATTTTATTGCTGGATGAGCCGACGGAAGGCATTCAGCCTAACGTAGTTCAAGACATCATTAATGTCGTTAAGCGCTTAATCGCGGAAGGCTTAACGGTTTTGGAAGTTGAGCAAAAAGCTCCGGTGGCCAAAAAAGTCGGCGACCTTTACGTCATTATGGATCGCGGACAAGTCGTGGCCGAGGGGCCAATGGACTCTCTCGACGAGGAGACCATTAGGAGCTTATTGAGTGTCTGAGGACTTAGTTTCGGAGAAAAGTCCTTGGCTGGCCCAGGTGGAAGCGGAAATAGAGCCCGATCCCCGAGGAGCGGTTTTGGGGTGCTTTAGGCGTCAAGGCCCTTTAACCCTTTCGCGGCCCTTTTATCCGGCTGACGTTTTGGAGCTGGCTCTCATCCATCCGCCCGGGGGCTTAGTGGAGGGCGACTCTCTCCGGGTCGACATTATGGTTAAACCCGGAGCCAAGGTTTTAATGACTAGTTCTTCGGCCCAAAAAGTTTATAAGGCTCGAGCTTGGCAAAATCAAGCCATTAACTTAACTATTCGGGGCGACTCCATGGAATGGCTACCCAAAGAAACCATCGTCTTTCCTGGAGCCAAAGCGCGTTTTCATTTAAATGTGGAAGTGGGCGCAAAGAGCCGGTTTATGGGCTGGGATTTAATTAGCTTAGGGGCTGGCCAGAATTTTTCGCGGGGCTCTTTTTTTCAAGAATTGTCTTTAAGCCGCGAGAATCGCCTTATTTTTCGCGAGCGTGGCCAAATTTTCGGCCAAGATCCTTTTTTAAAAGCCAGTTTAGGCTTTTGGGATCGATCGGTAGCCGGCCTTTTTTGGGCTTTGGGCCGAGCCGAGAATGACGAGACCAAATTATTAAATGATTTAAAAAGTCAGTTGATAAATGAAATAAAGATATTTGATCCCACCAACGCCCAAAACGATTTGGCTGGGATCACGGTCAGGGACGGACTTTTGTTGGCCCGGTATTTAGGCTCCTCAATGGAGAGGGCCTGGGATTGGTTAGAAATGATTTGGCGCTTAACTCGTGGTCTTTGGGGCGGGGCGGATTTTCGGCCTCGACTCTGGTCGACCTAAAGGGTTTGGCCCAATGGCTTCAAGGAGACGCCATGGATTTAACGCCCAGAGAGATTGATAAGTTGCTCTTGTTTACGGCTGGGCTTTTGGCCGAAAGACGCAGGAATAAAGGGCTTCGCCTCAATTACCCGGAGGCGGTGGCTTTCATTAGCTTGGCCATATTGGAGGGAGCCAGGGAAGGCCAATCGGTGGCTTCGCTCATGGGCTCAGGCCGAGATCTCTTAACCCGGGAAGATGTCCTTGAAGGCGTCCCGGAAATGTTAGTTGAAGTCCAGGTGGAGGCCACTTTTCCAGATGGCTCCAAACTGGTCACTGTTCATAATCCTATCCGTTAAGCCGTTAAGGTTTACCTATTGAGGGAGAGCTGATGATTCCAGGGGAAATAATAACGGCGAAAGAGCCCATTGTCATGAATAAAGATCGGGCGACGGTGGAAGTTCTGGTCAAAAACAACGGCGACCGGCCTATCCAAGTGGGCTCGCACTACCATTTTTACGAGACCAATCCTTTGTTGGCCTTTGATCGGGCCTTAGGTTATGGACGGCGGCTGGACATTTTGCCCGGCACCTCTGTCCGCTTTGAGCCTGGCCAAGCTCGAACCGTTCGGTTGGTGGACTACGCGGGCTTACGCGAAGTTTACGGCTTTCGGGGCGAAGTGATGGGCACTTTAAAGGAGGCGGGCCATGTTTGAGGTCGAGCGCTCTCGTTACGCGGAGATTTATGGGCCAACGGTCGGCGATCGGGTTCGTTTGGCCGACACGGATCTATTTTTGCGCGTGGAAAAGGATCTGACCATTTATGGCGAGGAAGTCTCTTTTGGCGGCGGCAAAGTCATTCGCGATGGCATGGGCCAAAGCCAAGCCACGCGGGCTAATTCCGTGGACACGGTCATTACCAACGCTTTGATTGTTGACGTTCGCGGCTTTGTCAAAGCCGACGTGGGCCTTAAGGACGGGCGAATTTGGGGCATCGGGAAAGCCGGGAACCCTGACGTTCAACCTGGGGTGGATATCGTCATTGGCCCAGGCACCGAGATTGTGGCCGGGGAAGGCTTATTGCTAACCGCCGGGGGCGTGGACACCCATATCCATTTTATCGCTCCCCAGCAGATCTGGGAAGCCCTAACCAGCGGGGTCACCACTTTATTGGGCGGGGGCACGGGACCAGCCACGGGCACTTGCGCGACAACCTGCTCCCCTGGGGCCTGGCATTTAATGACAATGATTTTGGCCACAGACGGCTGGCCAGTCAATTTTGGTTTTTTAGGCAAAGGCAACGCGGCGACCGGGCCCGCTTTAAGGGAGCAACTTTTGGCCGGCGCCTTGGGTCTTAAGCTCCACGAGGATTGGGGCACGACGCCAGCGGCTATTGACGCTTGTTTAAGCGTGGCCGAGGAGTTTGGGGCTCAGGTGGCCATTCACACGGACACCTTAAATGAGTCGGGCTTTGTCGAGGAGACGATTAAGGCTTTTAAAGGCCGCTGTATTCACACTTATCACACCGAGGGCGCGGGCGGCGGTCACGCTCCGGACATCATTAAAGCTTGTTCTTTGAAAAACGTTCTGCCCTCCTCCACCAACCCCACTCGGCCTTTAACCGTCAATACCGTGGATGAGCATTTGGATATGCTCTTGGTCTGCCATCATCTAAATCCCTCAATCCCCGAAGATTTGGCTTTCGCGGACTCGCGAATTAGAAGGGAAACCATCGCGGCTGAGGATATTTTACACGATATGGGGGCCTTATCGATGCTCTCCAGCGATTCCCAAGCCATGGGGCGAGTTGGGGAAGTCATCATTCGGACTTGGCAGACGGCCCATAAGATGAAAGAGCAAAGAGGGGCTTTGCCGGAAGACCTGTGGCATGACGACGACAATTACCGGATCAAAAGGTATTTGGCCAAATACACCATAAATCCGGCCATTACCCATGGGTTAGCCGAGGAGTTGGGCTCGGTCGAAAAAGGCAAATTGGCCGACCTAGTCTTATGGAAACCGGCTTTCTTTGGGGTCAAGCCGAGCCTAATCATAAAATCCGGAGCCATTGTGGCCGCCCCCATGGGCGACATTAACGCCTCCATTCCCACGCCCCAGCCCTCCATCTTTCGGCCCATGTTTGGGGCCTACGCGCCATGCTCAGCCAATTTGGCCACCACTTTTGTGACCCCAGCGGCTTTGGCGGCTGGCTTAGGGCGAGACTTAAAAGAAAAGGGCTTGGGCCGAAAACTGAGCCCCGCCGCCAATACCAGGGCCTTAACCAAAGAGGATCTGGTTTTTAATAACGCTACCCCAGTAATAGAAGTGGATCCCCAGACTTATGAGGTGCGGGCTAACGGCGAGCTCTTAACTTGCCAAGAGGCCAAAAGCCTGCCTTTGACCCAAAGGTACTTTCTATTTTAGGGAGCCAAGGGGAGAAGGGGATTTTGGGCTTAGATGATTGGGGCCTTCTATTTTTAGCCAGCTCGGCCTTGCCCACCGGATCTTTCGCTTGGTCCCAGGGGCTGGAGTCGGCGGCGGGTCTCTCGGTCGTGACTGGGCCAGAGGATCTGGCCCAGTATCTGAAGGAGGCTCTCTTAGGCTCTTTAGCCAGATTTGATTTGCCTCTTCTTTATAGATGTTTTGAAGCGGCTCGGGGCCAGGATGAGTCGGCTTTGATCAGTTATGGGAGCTGGGTTTTGGCGGGCCGAGAAACCCAGGAGCTTTTTCAGGCGGAGATGGAAATGGGGCGGGCTTTGGGGCGCTTAATCCAATCTCTAGGGGCGCCCGGCTTTTGGTCAGGGACGGATTTAGGTTATGTGGCCACTTTCGCTCTTTTGGCTTCCCTGACCGCCCCAAATCTTACTTTAGAGCGTTTGGGCCTCATTTACGCCCACGCTTTTTTGGAGAATCAGTTAGCCGCGGCTAGTCGGGTCACGCGGCTGGGGCAAACCGCGGGCCGGTTAATTATTTTGTCCCTGGGCGAGACGGTCGCTCGAGCTGTTAAGGAAGCTCGAGATATCCCTAACGAGGAGATTGGCTCGCGTCTTTGGGGTTTGGCTCTCTTAAGCTCTTGGCACGAAACCATGGGCTCGAGGTTATTTAGGAGTTAATTTTGAGCGTCGATTGTTTGCGCGTGGGCGTGGGCGGTCCCGTGGGCTCAGGCAAAACCGCCCTTTTATACCATTTATGCTTAAGGCTCCGGTCTCTTTATGAGCTAGCCGTGGTCACCAATGACATATACACCAAAGAAGACGCGGAGTTTTTAATCAAAAACGCGGCTTTGGAGCCTGAGCGGATTATCGGCGTTGAGACTGGGGGTTGCCCTCACTCGGCCATCCGCGAGGACGCCTCCATTAATATTGAGGCCATTAGTCAGCTTTTAAAGAGATATCCGCGTTTAGATGTGATTTTTGTCGAAAGCGGGGGCGACAATCTTTCGGCCACCTTTAGCCCAGAATTGGCTGACCTTTTTATTTACGTCATTGACGTGGCTGGGGGCGACAAAATTCCTCGGAAAGGCGGCCCGGCCATTACGCGTTCGGATCTTTTGGTCATCAATAAAATAGATCTGGCCGAGCGAGTGGGGGCCAGCCTAGAGGTCATGGAGCGCGACGCCATAAAAATGAGAGGGGCCAAACCCTTTGTTTTTACCAATTTAAAGACTGGGGAGGGTCTGGAGACAATAGTTAATTTTATAGTTAAAGAAGGTTTTTTAGCGGTCAATTTTGGCGGCGACCATTGGCTGAGGGACGGGACGGATAACCGCGATATTAATTCATAGTTTTTTTGCTTTCGCTTTTAGTATAGAGCGTATTTTTTCGGGCAAGGTGGGACATGAACACGGGAGACACAGCTTTTGTCATTGTCTCGGCGGCTTTGGTTTTTATCATGACGCCGGGGTTAGCTTTTTTTTATGGAGGCTTAGGGCGCCGGAAGAATGTCATCAATAACATGATGGCCTCGGTTTTTATTTTGGGCCTGGGCATAGTTTTATGGTTTCTTTTCGGCTATTCGCTATCTTTTAGCGGCAACACTTACGGGATTATTGGGACTTTGGCCGACGCGGGCTTATCCTCGCGGGCCTTTGACGATCCTTCCCCGTACGCCGCGAATTTGCCATTTTTAGTCTTTGTCATTTTTCAGATGATGTTCGCCCTCATCACCCCGGCCATCATCACCGGGGCCGTGGCTGGTCGCATGCGTTTTAAGGCTCTTTTTGTCTTCATCGCGGCTTGGTCTTTTGTGGTTTATTATCCTTTGGCCCACATGGTTTGGGGCGAGGGCGGCTTGTTGGGGGCGACCGGTTTAGGCTCCATCGATTTCGCGGGCGGCAACGTGGTGCACATTAGCTCTGGGGTCAGCGGCTTGGTTCTTTGTATTATTTTGGGCAAACGCCATAACTATGAGCGCACCAATTATCGGATTCACAATATTCCTTTTGTGGTCTTGGGCATGGCTCTTTTGTGGTTTGGCTGGTTTGGCTTTAACGCTGGTAGCGCTTTGGCGGCCAACGCCCTAGCCGGTCACGCTTTTATGACCACGGCTCTGGCCACGGCTTCAGGTTTACTGTCCTGGATGATCATTGACGTGGCCAGAAAACGTAAACCCAATCTCATTAGCTCCTGCACGGGCGTGGTGGTAGGTTTGGTGGCCATTACCCCAGGCGCGGGATTTGTGCCAGTTTGGGCCTCCTTTTTCATTGGCTTAAGCGCGGGGCCAGTTTGCTATTTTGGCATTATTTTTATCAAGCAAAAGCTTAAGATTGACGACGCTTTGGACGCTTTTGGCTGTCACGGCATTGGCGGGATCTGGGGCGGCTTATTGACTGGGGTTTTCGCCGATAAAACCATTAACGGGGTCAATGGGTTGTGGTTTGGCGAGCCCAAGCAACTATTAGCCCAGATTGGCGGCATCGCGGTCTCAATTTTGGTGGCCGTGGTGGGCACCATTGTCTGCGTTTTTATAGCTAAGGCTTTTACCGAGCTCAGGGTCAGCCACCGCGACGAATTGATAGGGTTAGACTCTACCCAGCATGGGGAAAACGCCTACCCATCTTTTACGGGCTTGGATTAAGGGGGTGAGACATGAGCAAAATGATTAAGATTGAGGCCATTGTCCGCGAGGAAAAACTCGAGGACGTCAAATCGGCCCTAAACGACATTGAGGTCAACGGCATCACCGTTTTTCAGGTTATGGGGTGCGGGGCTCAAAAAGGCTATACCGAGATTGTCCGCGGCACCGAGGTGGACGTCAGCTTACGGCCTAAGGTCAAGTTTGAGATTGTCGTCTCTTCCGAAGAGTGGGAGATGAAGGTCATTAAAGCCATTCAAGAAGCGGCTTTCACGGGTCGGATTGGCGATGGCAAGATCTTTAGCTACGAGTTGCGGGGAGCCATGCGCATCCGCACCTGCGAGACAGGCTATGACGCCTTAAATTAAAAAAAGCTCGAAGGTCTATCCAGAGCGCTTCCTGGCGACAATCTTAGAGGTTTTGGCTAACCTCTAAGGTTGTCGCCATAATTTTTGGGCGCCTCTCCTTAATTCCCCGCCCCAGTCTCTTTTTAAGCCGAGCGCTTTAAATCCTCCCGCGTTAGTCTCGACCAAGCCCTTCGACTCAGAAAGCTTTTGGGGACGTTTTCTTCCATCTCTAAAAATAGAGAATAAGGGGCGCTCCAAGATATAAAATTGTGGCCTAAAAGGGGTTTTAAGGTTAACCGGGCGGAGATGTCGGTTAAGCCGACCGTGGCTTTAGGCTGAGCCTCTTTAATCTGGCTTAAGGGGTAGAGAGCGACGGAGGCGCAACCCGAGGCGAAAGGCAGGATGACGTTATCCCAAGAAGCCCGAGCGAAGTTGGTTAAGATGGTTAAAGCCGAAAGCCCTAAAGCGTTGACCAAAAAAATGACCGCTTCCGGGGGCTCGTCATAATCGCTTAAAGGCTTGGCTTCGAGATACCCTGGGTAGGGGTCGATTCGAGGGCTAGTCCTAAAGGTGGCTATAGTTAGCTCTGGGGAGGCCTTAAAACCCTCGCCTTGGCTAAATTCCTCGATCAATTCTGGGCTCGCTCGGCCCGCCGCTAACTCGCTAATAGCTTTTTGGCCCTCCGGAAAACCTTGGTTGCCGCAAGACAAAAGCCTTAAAGTCCCAAGCTCCCCGCCCGGGAAAGGGAAAGAGCTGGGCTTAAGGCCTAGTCCTGAGGTCGCCCCAGGACAGCGACAAGTTTCGGAGCTAAAGGCCACGGTTCGGCCTTGAAAAGCTTGGCCCAAGAGAGCCATGGCGCAGCCCCAGCCGCCAGCCACGGACACCCTTTTTTTAAAAGTTAAGGCCTTGGGAGCCAAATTCATGGTTCGGCGGATTCCCAAAGGCGGAAATTGGCTATTCAAAGCGTCGGCGATGAGGGAGTTCATGGGCACCTCTTTTTTGGGCTTGGTCGCGCGGTTAGGCTCCTGGCTTTAGCTTTCTGGCTCATCGCTTGGCATGAGCGACTCAAGATGTTTTTTGAAGAGAGGCCAGAGAGCCTTGAGCCTGGTTTGAGTAATATCTGGACAATAAATCAAGGTCAATAAGTGGCTATCCAGGAGACCCGAATAAACGTGGGCCAGCTCTTTAAGGCTTTTTTTGGGGACGCCCATCTTGGCCAAAGATTTTTCCGTTTGGTTGAGGATAGTCAGATAGAAATGGCGCGACTTGGGCAGTATTTGGGGCGCGAGTTCCGCGGGCGGCAAATAGTTGGAGCGCAAAAGAAATTTTAAAACCGGCGGATCTTCATGAAAGCGAGTCATACAACTGACTATACATTGCCGGAAAGTGGCTATTTGAGGGGATTTAAATTGATTATCCAGGAACGCCAATTCTTTTTCGATGATCGGATCCAAAAGGCTTAAATAAAGGCTTTCTTTGCTGTCAAAATGGGCGTAGATCGAGGATTTGCGGATCCCGGCCCGGGCCGCGATCATGGACATAGAGGTTAGGTCATAGCCTAGCTCAGCGAACAAGCTTAAGGCCGCCAGCTGGAGCTTGGAAAAAAGGAGAGCCAAGCTTTCTTCCTTGCGGGTAGAGTTAGCCATGGTTTAGTCCTTAAGGGAAAACCTAAGATAGAATTCGTCTACCGACCGGTCGGTTTTTATAAAGATAGCGCTCTTAAAAAGCTTTTGTCAAGGATTTAGGAAAAAAGTTTGTTTGGGGGCTTTAAGAGACTCAAAAAAGCTCCAATTGGCCAAAATACTCAGGCCGCGAGGGTTTGGATCTTTAATATTCATCAGTTCGCGATTTTTGAAGTCCTGTTTTTTTTAAGACAGATATTGTTGGGCGGGGGGATGGCCAGAATTAAAAATTTATTTGTCGATCGGCTTCGCTCGCGCGATGAATTATTGGGCGGCGGATTGGCTTTTGATCAATGGCGATAGCGAGATTTCGCGTAGGGCTTTGGATAATTTGCTGGATAACGCTCTCGCCCATGGCCCGCCCAATAGCCTCATAAGAGTCAGTCTTGGCTCTAGCGAGAAGGGGATATTTTTAGAAATTCAAGACCAAGGGTCGGGCGTAGATGAGGAGTTATTAACCGATATCTTTAAGCCATTTTTCCGGGCTGATCCAGCTAGGCGCGTTGAGGGCGAGGGATTTGGGCTGGGCTTATCCATCGCCCGACAAGCCATGGAGCTTCATGGGGGGCGGACTATGGCCGCCAATGTCCGTGGGGAGAATGGCCAGATAATCGGTTTTAAGGTTAGCTTATTTTGGCCAAATGAAGTTTAGGCGGGCAGGGGTTTAAAGGCTATTTTGGGCCAAAAAGCGCCTGCCTGAAAGCCAGCCTAAATACGTTTTTTCAGTTAAAGATCATAGTCATAAGGAATGGCTTCACCTGCTTTTCTATCAGCTAAGTCAACTTCAGCGATGTCTCGCGCTTAAGATTCGCGGGCTCCAGGAGCCCAAGGGGTTAAATCTATCACGACCCAACGTTGGCCCATATGAGACATTTTGTCCCATTCGCCCGATTCGATAAGGGCTTTGACTTCAGGGTGGTTGAGGGTTTCCTCATCCCAACCATCCTTATCCCAATCTTTAACACCCATGACGCGCCTCCAGGAGAGATTAGATGCCTGAGAAGGAGATTAAATATGTTTTTTCGGATAAAGGCCATAGTCATCAGGAATGACTTCACAGGCTCTTTTATAAGCTAAGCGAGATTCGGCGATGGTTTGTTCCAAAGATTCGCGGGCTCCAGGAGCCCAAGGGATTAGATCTAAGGCGAACCATACTTGGCCCATATGAGACATTTTGTCCCATTCGCCTGATTCGATAAGGGCTTTGACTTCAGGGTGGTTGAGGATTTTCTCATCCCAAGGCCTTTCCTCGTACATGTCACACCTCCAGGAGAGATTAGATGCCTGAGTTAGTGGTTACAACAGAAAGAGGAGATTAAGTATGTTTTTTCGGATAAAGACCATAGTCATCAGGAATGAGTTCACAGGCTCTTTTATCGGCTAAGTCAGCTTCAGCGATGTCTCGCGCTAAAGATTCGCGGGCTCCAGGGGCCCAAGGGATTAGATCCAAGACGAACCATACTTGGCCCATATGAGACATTTTGTCCCATTCGCCCGATTCGATAAGGGCTTTGACTTCAGGGTGGTTGAGGGTTTTCTCATCCCAACCATCCTTATCCCAATTTTCAATAGCCATGACGCGCCTCCAGGAGAGATTAGATGCCTGAGTTAGTAGTTACAACAGAAATAGAAGAAGGTCAAGTCTTTTTATTGACACCGGGGATAAAGTTTTCGGCGGGAAAAAATGGCCCCCGGACGTTTAAAGGCGTGGCCTATTCTGGGGAGGTTATTACCGACCAGGGGTTTTGGGACAAGGTGGTCTTTGACGTTTCCGAGATTAAATTTAGCCATGAGCGGATGCCGACGTTGAGAGACCATGATCCGGGCAAGATTTTGGGTTTTACGACTGGGTTCGACAAGGCTAATGACCAGTTGACGGCCAGAGGGGTGTTTTTTGGAGAAGAACCCAGAGGCCCAGGCGACGGTAATAATGGCCGGTCGGTCAATATCGGCGGGGCCTGGATAGAAAACTTTTTTTGTTAAGGAGATTATAGATATATTCGGTCTGGCCGGCGTAAAATAAATTCTTGTCCCGAATTTGCGCGAAAATAAAAGTTCCCAGAGACAGTTTTTATAGTTATTATCCAGCTCTTTAGTGATTTAAAGAGGGATCTTTAATATTGTCAAGACCATAAACTTAGAAATTATGTTTAAATTGATTTGTTGTAATGTAGGCGGTAGGGATTATATTGAGGCTGGTTTAAGCGTAATCTTAAAAATTAGGTTTTGCTGGCGACAAAAATTTAGTGGACAAGATTGTATTTTTGGCTAGAAAATAATTAGAACTTCAAGCTTTGAGCAAGGCAAAATTTCAACTCAAATCATTGCCTGTTGACATTTCTGTTGACACAGGGGTTAAAAGGGCCTTGACAAACTTAGCTAACCCCTTGTTTTTATTGGCGCGCTCGGCAGGATTCGAACCTGCGGCCTTCGGATTCGTAGTCCGGATAAAATAAACCGTCAAAACCAAATTTATATAATAAAATCAAAGGGTTAGCATTTTTTTTCGGCTAACTGAGTTGGTTAAAATTATACTATTCTGGCGCTATATTATGTTATATTAATATGGTCTGTTGATACGATCTGTTGATAGGATGAATTAAAATTTTGGGAGAGATAAATTATTTACGGCTGAATGGCCCTGATGATCTAATAGATGGTAATATGTTTTCAGCGTAATATTTGGATTAGCATGGCCCATTAAATTAGCGACAATTT
>JAISWW010000088.1 GCA_031270705.1 Deltaproteobacteria bacterium | reverse complement strand
ACTTATAAACGAATATATAACTGAAGCTATAAAAGAAATTAATAGAATTCCTCTAAAAGTTTCTTCAGAATGTACTCTAACAGGAAGAAGACCACAATAATTTTTACCTGTATCGAATACTTGTTCGATAGTTTGTCTATTATAATAAAGTTCTAAGATTTCATTTATTTTATAATCAATAGATGATAATAATATAAAACGACCTGCTGTTTGAAAACCTTTTTTAAGATTATTACTTTTTTCTTTTTAATCATCATTATCATCATTATCAATAATTGATTTTGAAAGATCTATAGAATGTTCAGATAAATCAAGCATGATAAATGCATATAATGATCTGTAAAATAAATTAATTTGTACTTTTTTGACACATAAGGCCCTTTTACCATAACTTATAGCGTTATCATGGCGCATAAGATCGTTACCATGTTCGGTCATTAATTGTTTGTATTCATTAAAAGTTCCTAAAGATATCTCCATCTCATAATTAACCTTTGATCTTCTTAGCGATGACCTTGACCTTATTTCGCCCGCCAATGGCTATCCCGACTTCTACAATTGTCTTGGCTTTAAGTTGATAATGGTTAGTATACCGTCTATCTTTGATTTGATCAAAGGCATTTTTGGCTGTTTTATTTAAGATAGCTTTAGACTTAGAAGATATAGACAATTTTTTAGATTTTTTCTTCTGAGAAAACTCTCCATCAAGTTTAGAGAAGAGATCTTTTAATTGAGCCGCGGTTAATGGCTCTCCTTGTGAGAGAACAGGAGTAAGATAAGCCTTTAGCGAAGTAGAAAGGCGGCTTGAATTAGGAAAAATATCTTTAATAAGGAGTCTTACCTCGTCGATAGAATAAGGCTCTGGGTTTAATAAAGTTTCAAACAGGCGATCGTTTAAGGCGGTTAATTGGGCGGAAGGCTCTAGAGCCTCTTTTTCCTCAGGTAGAAGTTCATATTTTAGCTCTAAATAGACATAGGTATTGTCATCAAAAACGAGATCCAGATCCGAGCGTCCCCAAGCTGAGGCCACTTCTGAACGAACGTCTAGGCTCAATCCAGTGAAAAAAAGCTGGAGACCCACATGGTAAAGTTTTTCATTAGGCTCGTGTTGAAAGAAGGTCAATGAGGAAAGAGCGCTAGCCAGGATTTCCTCGATTATCAAGGAGTTGGCCGAGACGAAAGCGGCCTTGAGTTTTTCCGTCAGCTCGTTTTTCATTTTTTTAGACTCAATTTTAAAAATATTTTGCCTATAAACATCCTCGAAAGCCGAAGTGACTTCTAAATTAGGTATTTTTAGAGTATATTCTGAGACTTCGCCTACTGACTTAACGGAAGCCAGGGTTAAGTAACCGTACTGGAAGAGAAGAGCGGTCGGATCTAGCGAGCTTAAGGAAATTTTGGTGAGCGCTTTGTTGGTATAGGTTGAGTCTTGGGCGGTGATAAAAATTTTCGGGTATTTAGCGACGAAATCGGCCAAAAAAGTTGGTGGGCCGGAGTCAAACCAGTATGGAGAAAAATCCATATCCCGGAAGAGGCTGACAATGGAAAACGGGTTTAACACCCTTTTTTTGACATCCAATTTTTGGCCATCAAAGTTATAACCATCGTACCAATTCAAAATTTTATCCTTAAACTCACTCTCTGTGGCGGAAGGGGACAATTTGGAAATTGATTTGAGGTTAGCAATGGTCTCCTCAAAACGGTCGACAAAGAGATTCTCAAGGTCGGTCTTAGAAAAACCACAGATTCCCGCGTACTGGGGAAGAAGAGAAATATCGACAATGTTTGTGGCGGTTTGGCCAAGAGCGGCCCTGGCCACTTGAGAAACGCCAGTCACAAAGGTGAAGTAGATGTTCTTTTGGTCTTTGAACATACGGTAGAAGTTGTGAAGGGTTTCCATGTTACGCGTGGCCAATTCTAGGTTAGAGTTAACGTGATCCAGGATTGGCGCGTCGTACTCATCAATCAGAATGACCACATTGCGAACGATTTCAGGCTCAGGCAAGGGAGTTGATTCAAGATTGGCCTCACTTTGAAACTTTAAAGAAAGACCGTCTACAACAGCCTGGAAAATTGACTCATAATCGTTGTCAACGCCTTTAAGCGAAAGATGGTATTTTTTCGCGTTTTTCCTCAGATTTTTAATAATATGATCTTCCAGCGAGGTTTCTGTTTTCTTGGAAGACGCGTAAGCCATGTTGAGCTGAATAACCGGATATTTTGGAAATTGGTAGCCAGAGTTATAAATCCATAAGTCTTGGAAAAGCTCGCTGTTCCCCTTAAACAGTTCCGCCATGGTGTCCAGGAGGGTCGATTTTCCAAAACGCCTTGGGCGGGCCAGGAAATAAGTCTGCGGCATTTGGAGCATTTTATGGATATACTCCGTTTTATCGGCGTAGATCATGTTTTCTTTGATAATTCTGGAAAAATTTTGATCTATAGCTGGAATATTTTTTCTCCTCTTCAATTCCTTTTGAGTCGCCATTTTTATATTTTCTCCATGGGGTAACAAAGTAGACCGTTTTTTAGGGAACAGATTAAAAAAAATGTTAGCGCTTAAAAAATTCTCCCTTTTACTAGTTGCCCCTATTTGCGCCAGACGTTAGAGTTAAAAAAATACAGAATAGATTATACCGCCAATCATTTAGGGGGTCAAATAAAAAATTTCAAGACTAGACTGTCCAGGCTACATCGCCAGTAATTAATTTTTGTTTACTATTATTTGATAGAAAAATATATATTATATATTTTAGTAAAATAGCTTATTAAAAAATATATTATGCTTACATTTTTGGTTGATTTTAATCGCTAGCTTAAGTTTTTTCTTGAGAGCCGAGGTGAACCACAAACTGAATTTTGATCAGTAACTCCAGCTAGTTTTCCAGGTTGCTGGAATACTTTATGGTCTCCATAATGTTTTCTAATCCATCTACCTCTTGCGAGCCTTACAAAATATCGTATGAATATGGTTACTGTAATAAAAATTAAATAAAATTACTAAATAAATTATTATTTTTTTATATAAAATAGACAATAGAGTAATAATTAATTGTTTTAGAAATATCTAAATAAATCTTAAACGAATAGTAACTTTTAAATGTTTTTAGCCAGTGGGTAATTGCTGACGGAATGATCTACTAGGGATTAGACCAAACTTTTAAGTTGACAAAACGACCAGATCGCCAGCCAAAATTTCTTCTGACCAAGACTTTTCATGGCGATCAAAAATGAGCGCGGATAAACCCTTAGTCTCTTTTAAGGCCCATAAAATCGACCAGACCAATTTAAAGTCCTGGTTAAATACGGCTCTAGGGCGGTCAAGGAAAAATATCTTTGGCTCTTTGGCCAAGTTTAAGGCCAAAAGAGCTAGGGAGAGTTTATTGGGTGGCAGACTCCCCCCAAAGGCTCCAGACCATTCGGTAAGATTGAGCATTTCTAGCCAGGGCCAAGCCGCCTCTTCCGCGGCTAAGGAGGCGTAGCCTAAGACATGTTGATAATAGATGGCCAAATTTTCTAAAAGAGTTAGTCTCGCGATTAGGGTTCCTGTCCCATTGACCGCGCCTAAAGTTTGACGAAAAGCGCAATAAGCCCAAATGTTTTTGGCCAAAGGCCTAGGGTTCTCAAACCAGGCGATCTGGCCTTCAACGGGCTCAGTTTCCCCAAGACACAAGTTCCAAAGTGTTTTGATATTAGTGGCGTCCGGCTCAACCCACAAGCCCCATTGGCGAGTTTCTAAGTCTAGATCCAAGGGTGGGGTGTCAGAACGCGTTTTGAGCTTTCGCCACTTTAAGACGCTAGTTGACAATTTTGTAAGTTACCATCCACCGGCTAAAGCCGCTCAAAAGTTAGTTACAATCAAGAACACAATAAAGGAAATTGATTTCAAACGAAAGCCAACAATTGCTCTCCAGCATCAGAAAATATACGATTAGTTGAAAAAGAAAACTAAATATTATAGAAAAACTGATAAAATTAATGTTAAATTATATTTATAAAAAATTCCAAAATAGCGCGACATTCGATAACAGTATAATTTCCCTTAGCAATTAACCTTTGATCTTCTTAGCGATGACCTTGACCTGATTCCGTCCACCAATGGCCAGGCCTATTTCCACAATGACTTTGCTACTCAGTTTATACTTGTTAGTATACCCTCTAGTCTGAATCTGATCCAAGGCTTTTTGGGCGGTTTGCTTAAGAATTTTGTCCGGGATGAGGCTTAAAGGAGGCTTCGCGTCCACAGAAGGATTTTTGGGGGGATCTTTAGTGGTCTCGAGTTTACTGAGAAGGCTCATAAATTGAGCGGAGGTCAGAGGCTCATCTTTGGCAAGGGTGGAAATGAGAATATCTTTTTGAGAATCGGAGAAAACGCCGAAATCAGGATATATATACTTAAAATCTTCCATTTGTTTAGCGGAAAAAGGCGGAGATATTAACAAAAACTCAAGAGTCAGATCTTTTGAATTGGTTAATTGAGCGGAAGGCTTTTGAGCTGATTTTTTCACGGGGCAGGTCACGTATTTAAGTTCTAAACAGACGTAAACGTCATTTTCGAGGATGAGATCCAAATTCGAGCGTCCCCAAGCCGTGGCCACTTCTAGGCGAATGTCTAGGCTCAATCCATTAAAAAAAAGCTGGAGCCCCATATGATAAAGTTTTTCGCTAGGCTCATGTTGAAAGTAGGGCAACGAGGAAAGGACATTGGACAGGATTTCCTCGATTTTCAAGGAGTTGGCCGAGACGAAAGCGGACTTGAGTTCTTTCGTCAACTTGTTTTTTATATCTGTATTCTTAATTTTGAAAAAGTTTTGTAGATAGACATCACCGAAAGCCCTGGCCACCTCAATATTGGGGATTTTTAGAGTAAAGTGGGAGAGTTCGCCTACTGACTCAACGGAATCCAGGGTTAAGTACCCGAACTGGAAGAGAAGCGCGGTAGAGTCCGGCGCGCTTAAGGGAATTACGGAAAGATTTGGCTCTGTATAGGTCGAGTCTTGGGCGTCAATAAAAATATCCGGGTTTTTAGCCACGAAATCGTCCAAAAAAGTGGGCGGGCCGGTGTCAAGCCAGTATTGAGAAAAATCCTTATCTCGGAAGAAGCTGACAATGGAAAGCGGATTCAGTACCCTATTCTTCTCATCCAAATATTTGCCATCAAAGTTGTAACCATCGTAAAAATACAATATTTTATCCTTGAGATCGCTGACTGTAGCGGAAGGGGGCATTTTAGAAATTGATTTGAGGTTAGCTAGGGTCTCCTCAAAATGGTCGCCAAAGAGACTCTCAAGGTCGGTCGCGTTAAAACCACAGATTCCAGCGTACTCGGGCAGAAGGGAAATATCGACAAAGTTTAAGGCTGATTGTCCTAGAGAAGACATGCCCACCTGAGAAATACCAGTTACAAAGGTAAAGTGGATATAAGTGTCTAGGCGTTTGAACAAACGGTAGAAGTAATAAAGCGTCTCCATATTACGCTTGGCCAATTCCAGGTTAGAGCCAACGCGCCGTAGGATTGGCGCGTCGTACTCATCAATCAGAATGACTACGTTGGGATCGATTGTAGGCAAAGACAAGGGATTGGGCTCTTGATTGGCCTCGCTTTGAAATTTTAAAGAAAGACCTTTGACAACAGCCTGGAAAATTGACTCATAATTGTTTTTAACGCCTATAAGCGAAAGATGGTAATCTTCCGCGTTTTCTTTTAGATTTTCTATAATACAATCTTCTAGCGACGCTCCTGGTTTCTCAGAAAGCGCGTAAGCCATGCTGAGCCGGATAACCGGATATTTTGGAAATTGGTAGCCCGAGTTATAAATCCATAACCCTTTAAAAAGCTCGCTGTTCCCTTTAAACAGCTCCGCCATGGTGTCTAGAAGGGTCGATTTTCCAAAACGCCTTGGGCGGGCCAGGAAATAGTTCCGCGGATTTTGGAGCATTTTGTGGATATATTCCGTTTTGTCAGCGTAGATCATGTTTTCATTGATAAATCTGGAAAATTTCTGATCTATGGCAGGAATTTTTTTTCGGGTCTTCAATTCCTTGTGAGTGGGCATTTTTAGATTATCTCCCTAGGGTAACAAAGTAGACCGGTTAACCAAAAAAAGGCGTAAAGGCCAAAGACCGATTTTTGGGATTGGGCTAAAAAAGAGCCAAACGCCTTGAGTTTTAAAAGAAATAGACCTTAAACTAGTCGCTCCATTTGCGCCAAGCGTTAGAGTTAGAAAACAAGTATTTTGAATATAGCGCCAAGCGTTAAGGGAGTCAAATAAAAAATTAGGGCGCGAGAAAATTACGTCTGAAATTTGAGCCAATAAGCGAAATATAATTTGAACGCCAATATCAATTTTAAATTTGGCGCTAATTTTTATTTATCGACTTGTCTTTAAAATGGCGTAAAAAATATTTAAAGTATTTTAAGCGTCAGAGCTGGCGACAAGTAAAATACTTATTAGCCACTTCAAGACCATAAATAGATCTAATTATTTCTACCACTAATATATTACAGAGGCTACTTTTATATTTATCTATCAAACATGGAATATATTGGGCAGAATCTTTATGCCAACTCATTCCTAGTTGATTCAAACGCTAATGAAGCGCTGATTTTTTAGGGCTTTCAATGGCGGCGCTACCTAATAAAGCAACCATTATTTTTAATAAATTAAGACGCGTTAAAATTTTGTATTTCTTTAATAGCTTCTTCTGTCTCGCTAGATTTAAGAAGATTACATATATTTATGGCTACTTTATCTTCTTGAAAAACCAAATGTCCGCGATGATTAGCCACAGGCCTAATTGTTTCTTCAGCGCCAACTATATCGGTATCGGATTTTATGGCTTGTCCAGCGCTAACCTAAGTATTAGTTGTCACGACCCAGTAGCGTATTTCCAGCGGGCCCTTTTTTCCTGGTTTAAAGACGTCAATTTTTTTTTAGCGTCATCTTTAGAAGCTGGTCTCAAAGCAATACGCTTGAGCTCAAGCCGCC
>JAISWW010000062.1 GCA_031270705.1 Deltaproteobacteria bacterium | reverse complement strand
CCCCTCTTTTTTTAAAAGCTCTATTATAAAAGACGGCGCGCCCGAGCTAAACCAGTAGGCCTTCAGCTTTTTCTGATCCAGAGCCTGAATAAGCGAATAAGGGTTCAAGACCCGGGTTTCCCCGTCCCAGGAGTAGCCATCGTAGTAACCGACTATCTCTTCTATAAGGTAGTCAAGGTCGGCCTCGGGCGGCATGAAGCCGTTTGATTTGTTGCGCTCAAGGATACCCGGCAGATAATCAAGAAAATAGCCCCGAAATTCCTCCAGGGTGAAACCGCAAATGGCGTTGTATTCTGAGTTCAACGTCATGTCAGAGAGATTGTTGAAGCCCGAGAAGATGGAGGCCTTGGCGAACTTGGTGACCCCGGTGACGAAAACCAAGCGGGTCTTGCCAAGGTCAGTCAGGGCTTTAATCGATGAATAGAAGCCACTAAGAACGTCGCGGTTTATTATCGCTCGCGCGACATCCCCGATGGCCTTCTGAATAGGGGCGTCGTACTCGTCAATAAGGATCGCGACGCGAGAGTTATTATCGGAACAAAGCTTTCTGACCAGTCTGTCCAATATATCGCCTGGCGTGGAGTTTTCCGCTAAATCCAGGTCGGCAAGGCGTAGGCCGTTTTCCTCTGCCGCCCCATGAAGTTTATTTATCAGGGACGCCTCAAGGGCGGCCTCATTTTTATGTTCGCCGACCATGTTCAGCGTCACTACCGGGTATTTTTTGAAGTCGTAATCCGAGGAGTCGATCCAAAGGCCCTTAAAAAGTTCGCGATTACCTTTTAAGAGTTCCGCCAGAGCGCCAATAATGAGCGATTTGCCGAACCGACGGGGTCGAGAAAGGAAATAGCAACCACCTTTTTTCAACATTGGATAAAAATATTTAGTCTTATCCACGTAAAGCAGATTGTCTTCTCGAATTTGAGGGAAACTTTGGCCTTGAGCCGGAAGTTTTAACATGATAGACCTCATTATTGGCGATGTTGATGGGAGCCACTCCACTTTGCGCTATTACTAGAATTACTATAGCGCTTGCGCTATTCGCTTTCAACCATCGCTCGCGCCGCGCCTTCCGCGCCTTCTCGAAAATGGCGGCTTAAAATTCCTCCGTTTTAAAGAGCGGCCAGACCGCTTTTCCGGGCTGGCTGTGTCGCCTATCCTTTTGAGTCAAAACTTTGTCGCGCCACGCGATTTCGACTCGAGGCCGATCCTTAGCCAGCCTGGTCAGAAAATCTACCCGCCTAGGGAGCCTCTAAGTTTTCCAAAATATCATTTTATGAACATCATTCGCCAAAAAACCGCCCAAATGAAAAAGGATAACCGGCCCGAGCCGAGTAAAATTCAAAACCGCGGCGACTTTTACGCCAAAAGGGCTTTTGATATTTTTAAGGCTAAACTTAATTTCCCGAGTATTAGCCTGGCTACAAGGGCTTATTAACCCAGGATGTCAGATACTTAAATAATAATTTAGAGATTATATTGTGCCTGATTATATAAATATATAAAATATCACACTAATTTTGCTCTTAATTTTTTCCTTCATCCCCCTCTAGTTTATCCAAGAATTTCCTTCTAATTCCGCTGGTTCCAGCTGATTGTTCCAGAAACCAAGGCGCGTGGCCGGAAGGCGTCGGGAGCCAGGTTAATTGAGGGCTGAATCAATTTACGCGAATTAGCGTTATAAATAATTTTTAAAATAATTTAAGGCAAATTATCTGAGAGAGCCCTCTAAATTTTTGGCCTAATTGTCTGGTCAATAAAGGACATCATTATTTGACCGGAAATTTTGGCCTTTATGTTATAATTGAGGTTAGCCCTCTGGGGAGGCCAAGGCGGTCGATCCGGTTGACGCGGATTTTTGAGCTAAAAAGGATAATTTGTTTTATCTTGACATATAGAACAATTTTGTTTAACTTCTTTGCGCCTCTTAAAATGACCCAAATCGCGCTCGCTTCAATTTTTGGGTCTGGGGGGTTTTTTGGTTTGGGCCAGGTTTTTTTTGGTTTTGGGAGTGGGAACTGATGGCGCTTTACAAGGTTTGTTTGGCTGATAATACTCAAGAGGTGGAATTTCCAGATTCCGGCCAGCCTAGTGGGGCCGAGATTTTCGCGAAGGCCGGTCTCCCGGCCAAAGGTCAAGGTCGGCCTTTAGCCACGCGTCAAGCTGGGGCCATCCAGGATTTGACCCAACCGGTCAGCGACCAAAAAATCTCGCCGGTTTTGGCTAGCGACCCTGAGGCTCTTGACATTTTAAGGCATAGCGTGGCCCACGTCATGGCCGAAGCCGTAACGCGCCTCTTTCCAGAAGTCAAGGTCGCCATTGGCCCAGCCATTGAGGACGGTTTTTATTACGATTTCGATAAACCCACCCCCTTTACGCCCGAGGATTTGGATCGCGTGGCCAAGGTTATGGAGGGAATTTGTCAGGAAAACCAAACCTTTCAGCGCTCGGAAATGGCCGTTGACCAGGCTATTGACTACTTTAAGTCAAAAGACGAGGCCTATAAAGTCGAATTGATTCAGGATTTAGCCGCTAAAGGCGAGACTTCGGTCAGTTTTTACCAATGTGGCGACTTTGTGGATCTTTGTCGGGGCCCTCATATTCCCGACACTTCCTGGGCCAAAGCCTTTAAGCTTTTGTCAGTGGCTGGGGCTTACTGGCGGGGCGACTCCAACCGCCAGATGTTACAGCGGATTTATGGCACGGCTTTTTTTGGGCCCAAAGAGTTGAAAGCCCATCTGGCCCTTTTGGAAGAGGCCAAAAAGCGTGACCATCGACGCTTGGGCAAAGACTTGGATTTATTTTCTCTCCATGAGGAAATTGGCGGCGGTTTAGTGGTCTGGCATCCCAAAGGGGCTTTGTTAAGGTCGATTTTGGAAAATTTTGAGCGGCAAGAACACTTGAACCGGGGTTACCAGGTGGTCATGGGGCCGCAGATTTTGCGCGAGGATCTCTGGAAAAAAAGCGGGCACTTGGATTATTACCGGGAAAACATGTATTTCACGGAAGTCGACGAGCAGGCCTACGCCATTAAACCCATGAACTGCCTTTCCCACATGTTTATTTATCAGAGCCATATCCGCTCTTTTCGCGATTTGCCTTTGAGGTTTTTTGAGCTTGGCACTGTCCAGCGGCATGAAAAAAGCGGAGTCTTACATGGCTTGACTCGGGTTCGCCAATTCACCCAAGACGACGCGCACATTTTTTGCGCCCCTAACCAAGTTCACGAGGAGATCCGCTTGGTCTTGGAGTTGGTCAAAGACATGATGGCCGCTTTTGGCTTTGATTACGAGATGGAGCTGTCCACGCGCCCAGAAAAGAGCATCGGCACAGACGAGGATTGGGATTTGGCGACCGGGGCCTTAAAAGACTCTCTGGATTCTTTGGGCCGGCCCTATGAGATTAATGAGGGCGATGGGGCTTTTTACGGGCCCAAAATCGACATTAAGCTCAAAGACGCTTTGGGTCGGCGTTGGCAGTGCGCGACCATTCAGTGCGACTTCACCTTGCCAGAGCGTTTTGATCTGACCTATACCGATTCCGATAACCAAAGAAAACGCCCAGTCATGCTCCATAGAACCGTGTTTGGAAGTTTGGAGCGTTTTATTGGGGTTTTGATTGAGCATTTCGCGGGGGATTTTCCTTTGTGGTTGGCCCCGGTTCAAGTTATCGGCCTAACCGTGACCTCCCGAGCCGACGAATTGGCTCAGTCCTTTGGCGATAAGCTCAAAAAGCTGGGTTTTAGGGCTCGAATCGACTTGCGAAACGAAAAGTTAGGCTTTAAAATACGGGAAGCTCAATTGGCTAAAATTCCCTATATTCTCGTTTTTGGGGATAAAGAGGCCCTGACTGGCTCGGCTTCCGTTCGGCGCCGGGGTCAAGAATTGGGCTCAATGACTTTGGAAGCCTTGGTGGATTTACTGGATCCTGAGGCTAAGATTCCGGCTTGGGACTAAGAGGACCGGATTTTTTTGACAATCACAAGAGAGGTGTGAAGATTAACGGCAAGAGAAAAGACTCGGACAACAAGCGCGTTAACATCAACGGCATGATCAGGGCCCATCAGGTTCGGGTCATCACCGACGATGGGGAACAGATGGGCATCCTGCCTTTGAGCCAAGCCATCGCGGCGGCTTCGGAGGTGGGGCTGGATTTGGTGGAAGTGGCTCCAGAGGCCGATCCTCCGGTCTGCCGGATCATGGATTTTGGCCGCTACAAATACCAGCAGAGCAAGAAAAACGCGGAGTCTCGGAAGAAATCCTCAGTTATTGAGACCAAGGAAATCAAGTTTCGTCCCAAAACCGACGACCACGACTACCAGTTCAAACTCCGCAACATCCAGAAGTTCCTCGCCGAAAAAAACAAGATTAAGGTCTCCTTAAAGTTTAGGGGGCGGGAGATCGCTCACTCTAATCTTGGTCAGGAGCTCATGGAGAGGGTCATTCGGGATGTGGCTGAGACAGGGCAACCCGAGCAACCGCCTAAGCTTGAGGGTTGGTCCATGGTGATGATCTTGTCGCCGAAGTGAGTCCCAAACAAAAACCCCAGTCACGACTGGGGTTTTTGGCGCTGAAAGCTTAAAAAAACTTAGGCTTTGGCGTTTTGGGCCTGGAGTTTCTTTTCACAGCTCGCGGGGGCGTTTTGACCGCTAGAACAGGAGCCGCAAGGGTTAGTCGCGGCGGGTTTTTCGGCTTTGTCCGCGGTTTTCGCCTTGTCATGGGCGCCAGATTTCGCGTAATCAGTGGCGTACCAACCGCTACCCTTCAGCGAGAAGCTGTTCATGCTCATCAGTTTGGACAGTTGGCCGCCGCATTTAGGGCAGACGGTCAAGGGCTGGTCAGAAAACTTTTGGAGAGCCTCGGTCACTTGCTGGCAGTTATGGCATTCATATTCATACAGGGGCATTTTTCCACTTCCTAAAGCTTCAAAATCTGGGGAAATTAGTTATCGCGAGCTGGTTTTGGCCCAAAGCCATAAGGGCCTTTTCCTTAGTCAATAAATTTAGGCGCTCGATAGCCTTTTGTCAAGACTCTGGGGATTTTTTTAGTCAATAAATTAAAAAAAATTAAGCCAAAGATTTTGGCCCTGACCCCCTGGCTCGCGGACTCTCGATATAAACGCTTAAAAACGCTTATATGTATTAAAATTATTTAGTTTTATGATTTTTTTTCAAGATTCCCCACTTAGCCCCCAAGCCCCCGAGCCGCGGCGGATCTTAATAGTTAAGATGAGTTCCTTAGGGGACGTGATCCACGCTTTGCCCGCCTTAGCCGCCTTAAGGGCTCTCTTCCCCCAAGCTGAGATTGATTGGGTCGTGGAGGAGCCTCTGGCCGATCTTTTGCCAGGCCCACCAATTTTAAATAATATTATAATTTTTCCTAAAAAAGAGCTAAAGACTTTTAATCTTTTGAAAATTTGGCGAATTTTAAGGTCTTTTCGGAAGAAATTAAAAGCCAAAAATTACGATCTATGTTTAGATCTGCAGGCTTTAGCCAAAAGCTCTTTGGTGGCTCTTTTGTCTGGGGCTAAAAAACGTCTAGCTTACTGGGAAACTCGGGAAGGGAGCTTTTTGGTCTCCAAAGGCGTCAAAGGCCCTAGAGCTCAAGATCATGTCGTGGAGCGCTACCTAGACGTGATCCGCTATTTAGGGCCAGTAACCAATGAGCTCGCTTATCCTCTCCCAGATTTTGGGCCGCTTCGAGAAATCTTCGCTCAAAAGCTCATTGATTTGGGCGCCCAAGAGCCTAGGGTCGTTTTTTTCCCAGGAGCTAGCTGGCCCACTAAATTATGGCCCCCAGAAAATTACGCGGCTTTAGGCCGCGAATTGGCCAAAAAAGGTTACGCGCTAGTCTTGGGCGGCGGTTCTGGAGAAAAACTGTTGACCCAAAAAATAAAAGATCTGGCTCCAGATTTGTCCTGGGTGGATTTAGCTGGCCAGACGGATTCGCGCGGCTTAATGGCATTGGTCAGTTTGGCCCAACTGGTCGTGGGCTCCGACTCTGGCCCGAGTCACGTGGCCACGGCTGTGGGGAGGCCAACTATTACGCTTTTTGGCCCCAATCGGCCCGCCCGCACAGGGGCTTACGGATCTTTGGCCAGAAATCTCGCCTCCCCAGCTCCGTGCGCGCCCTGTTTTAGGAAAGTTTGCCCTAAGAATTTTGTGTGCATGGCCCAGATTTCGGTTGACTGGGTTTTAAAGGAATCTTTACTGGCTTTAAGGCCCTAAAATAATGGTCCTTTGGTTGCGCGCTAAAAAATTATCCACCTTGGCTAATAATGCTAAGGTGGATAATTATTTGGAACCTTTTGAGCCTACTAGTATTTATAGCGTTTTATAACAATATAATGCCGCGTTTTAATACTAATGACTTTATAATATCTACCAGGAAAAGCCAGATTTAAGAGTTAGTCAGGTCTTTTTTTATTGAGAATTCTGGTCTGGAATCGCCTCGCCTTTGGTTTCCGCTGGAGCGGGAGACTGTTTGGTTTCCGCAGGAGTGGGAGACTTTTGCTGTTCCGCGACGGGGGGTTGCCCCGAAAATACTTGCAGTTTGCCGATATCCACCCGCATATCCGACACCGTTTTTGTCAACTCATTTAGCCTGGTGTCAATTTTGGCGGAAAAAGCGTCCATCCTGGCGTTGGCGGCCTTTTCGTTGGCGTCTAACTTGTCGGATAAAGAAAAATGGGCAGGTACAGCAATCCCCATAAGAATAAGCGCAACTAAGCTGATAATCCACATGAATATCTTGATTTTAGAGTTAAGACCCTCAAATCTTGCGCCAAGAACCTCAACTGTAGTGTTAAGAGTGTTATATTTAGCATCAAGAGCATCATATTTAACGTCAAATTTAGCGCTAAGAGCGTCAAATTTAGCGTCAAATTTAGCGCTAAGAGCGTCAAATTTAGCACCAAGATCCTTATTATTGTCTACCTGAACCGTATTCGCGACGGGCTTCTCCTCCACCTTGGAGGACGTTTTTTGGTCGACCGTCTGAGCCGAGAACATCAGTTCTTCGAGCCTACGTAGCCTAGTTTCTGTGTCGCTTATAGGGAGAGCGCCGGAACTAAGCGGCTCCAAAATTGGACTATCTAAAGTTTCATTGGTTCCCATCGACATGAAAACACCTTCCTTTATAAAAATTTTACCAAATTCAAGACTATGTGTCAAGCCTCAAGCCCTTTTGCCCTTTTGGACGCGTGAATTTAAGCCACTTTAGAAGGTCATTTGGTTTCCGCTGGAGCGGAAGGCTTTCGCTGTTTCGAGACGGGGGGTTGCCATACAATCACTTGCAGTTTGGCGATATCCACCCGCATGTCCGACAACGTTTTTATCAAAGCGTCCATCCTAGCGATGGCAGCCTTTTCGTTTGCGTCTATCTTGTTGGATAAAGAATAATGGGCAGGTATAGCAATCCCAATAAAAATAAGCGCAACTAAGCTGATAAACAACATGAAGAAATTGATTTTAGAGTCAAGAACCTCAATTTTAGCGCTAAGATCCATAATATTGTCCGCCTGGGCCGTATTCGCGACAGGCTCCTCCTTATACATTGGCGGTCGTTTTTTGGTCGACCGTCTGAGACGAGACTGGATGTATTCTTAAATCCGCGTAGTCTCTCCAGAAGCTTCACGTCGCTCATAGCGGCGATAGGAGAACTAAGCGGATCGAAAGCTGGCCTATCTAAATTTATAGTTTTCCATCAACATAAAAATTCAATAATTAATGTTAAGATCATTTTACCAAATTCAAGACCGCCTGTCAATCCCTTAGAAAATATTTTTCGCTAGGCGACCCGCGTTCTCCAGAATTCCATGAGCTAGCCTACTTCCAGGCCGTTTGAAGAAATGTTCCTTGTGACCCACGGTAGTTTTTCAAGGAGCTTTTCGCTAGTATTGTAGTCACAAATATTATACGGCAAATTTTAATCGTTTATTAATGAGTAAACAAAATAGTTTGAGCATAATATTGTTTAATAACAATAAATTTTAAATCTTTATTATAATTGTTTTTGTAATGATAAGAAGAGTATGAATATCGCTAATTTTTAAAAAAGCCATTGGTTGTTTTAAAGTTCTAGTCCAATCCCAAATAGGCGTTCATGGCCCCCAGCCGTAAAGCCTCTAACCTTTCCTTGGCCTCATCTAAGCCTTGATCGGCGGCTTTGGCGTACCAAGTTAGAGCTATGGCGGGATCCTTCGGGACGCCTCCCAAACCGCCCACCTCGTGATAAACGCCCATAAAAAATTGCGCCTTGGCGAAGCCGCGATCCGCGGCTTTTTTCAGCCACTCGGCGGCGAGAGCGTAATCCTGGGGTAAACCCTGGCCATTCGCGTACACGAGGGCTAAATTGAATTGCGCCTCTAGGTTATTTAACAAAGCGGCTTTTAAAAACCATTGGGCGGCTAGGGCCTCGTCTTTGGGCGTCCCCCGGCCTTGGGAATAGTAGACCCCTAAATTGTTTTGGGCGGCCGCGTGTCCGTGATCAGCCGCTCTTTGAAACCACTGGAAAGCCTTAGCGAAATTTATTTCCGTCCCCAAGCCAGAATCGTAATAAACGCCTAAAGCTTGTTGGGCTGGGATCACCCCGCTTTCGGCGGCTCGAGTCATCCAATAAAAAGCTTGGCTTGGGTCTTGTTCCAAGCCATGACCGTTTTCATAAAGGACGGCTAAGCCATGTTGGGCTTCAGGGTGGCCTAAGTTCGCGGCTTTGAGCCACAGCTGGGCTCCTTGGGGGGGATCGAGGCCTTGGGTGAGGAAGAGGCCTAAGCGATAAAGGGCGTTGGGTTCGCTCATGGCTGCGGCGCGATTTAGCCAACCCCTAGCTTTTTGGGGATCGCTTTTGACGCCCTGGCCAGTCTCCAAAGCCAAATAAACTTGGTATTGGGCCCCGCGATGACCGTTTCGCGCGGCTTTGCTCCACCAATAAAAAGCCCTGACCGGCGATTTAGGGAAATTATCCCCCGTCCCAAATAAAGTGGCCAGCCGAACCTGGGCTAAGACGTGACCATTGATGGCGGCCTGGGCTAACCAAGGATAAGCTTTTTGATAATTTAGGCCCTGGGGGGAGTTATCGGGCTTTTGGCCTAAGAGCCACATAGCCTCCAGATGGCCAGCTTGGGCGGCTTTGACGAGAAATTCGTGGCTTTTCGGGTCATTTTGCTTGGCTAACTGTTGGGCCTGCCGCCAATAGTTCTCTGGGCCGTTCAAAAGGAGAAATTGGACGTAAATACCCCCTGAGATCAAAATAAGGACGAAAATTAGGAAAATACGGAAAAATTTACCCATGGCCATTACCAAAAGAGACGTTTTTATTATTATAGGAGTGATTGAGGAAGATTTCAAGGCGAGGAGGCTAGGTGGGTAGGATCGGGGTCTCTTTAAATTTGGCTCGCTATCCATTCCAAACCTCGACTAAGGTCTGGCGCGGCGAGATCGGGGTTTAAGCGATAAGCTTGACTAAAGGGTTGGGGGTTCTTGGGATCGACGACCATTATAGTTTGACCGCCCAGCTTTTGGCCGAAAGCCAAAAAATCCAGCCGCGAGCTCAGCCAAAAGGCGGAATTGAAATCAACTTTATATTGATTGATTATTCGCCTTAGCTCTTCGGGCGAGGCCAAGGGCAATTTAACTATATTTAGGTTGGGAAGGCTCAGATTGGGTTCCGCCCAATCGGCTTGGTCTATTGGCCAAAATAAAGTTGGCGAGCCATCTTGGTTTTTCGGTTTTAAAAAGGCCAAGATTTTTTCCGCTACCAAGGCCGGTTTTAAGCCCAAAAAGCAGATCCGCTCTTTTTTAGGGCAAACGCGATTTTTACAAGGAGCGCAATCGGCTGGGTCTAAAAGGACGAGCTTTTTTTTGGCTAAAGGGCCAGTGGCCAAGGGGTTGGTGGGGCCAAAAAGAACCACCACGGGTCGCCCTAAAGCCCCGGCCACGTGCGCGAGACCCGAGTCATTGGCGATTAAGAGTTGACAGGAGTTTAAGACGGCTAAAGCCTCGCTCATGCTCGTCCGCCCAGCCAAGTTTAGGGCTTTGAGGTCGGGCTCAAGACGCTTAGCCACTTCCTCGGCCGCGGCCATCTCGCCCGTTCCCCCTAAAATGACTATACTTAAGGGCAATTCCTTATGTAAAAGCTGGGCTACCCGAGCGAAATCTTGAGCTGGGTAACGCTTGGCCTCCCCATAAGCCGCTCCAGGCGCGATGGCCACCCGAAAGCCCGGGGGCCAAGGTTGAGGCGTTTTGGGGTCAGAAATCGCGAGACGTGGCGTAGAGTATGAAGCCTCATAGCCCAAGGCTTTTAAAAGATCCAAATAATAAAAAACCTCATGCCCCAGCCGAGATTGGGGGGCGATGGGGATAGCTCGGCTTAATAAAAAGGAGCGAGCGTCGCGGGCGTAACCTTGGCGTTCGGGCAATCTGGCCAAAAAAGCCAAAGCCGCCGCCCCAAACGCGTTTTGTAAAAGGATGGTTTTTTGGGGAGCTAAAGATTTTAAGGTTTTTAGGAGCTTGAGACGCGAGCGCCAGCCTTTTTGATCGACCAAAACTTTTTTGACCCCCGCCGCTAGAGCGTAAATGGCTTGGGTAGCTGGTCCCGACAAAACCACCAAATCGTCTAAGGGCGCGGCTTTATGGATGGCCGAGAGAGCCGGCAAGCTCATTACCGCGTCGCCAAGCCAGTTGAGGCCGCGAACCAATGTGACGCTCAAATCGTCCAGCCTTTGTGACGCAGAATGGCCATTAAGCTCGAGACAAGTTGAAGAGGCTCTTTAGGCGTAAGTTTCGTCTCCACGGCCAAGATGGGCAAATTTAAGCCCTTCAACTTCACCGCGTCCTTAGGGGTCGTCAATAACCATTCGGCTTGGCTACATTTATGAAATTTGATTAGCTCTCTTTTTTGGGCTTGGTCGTATTTGGCGTGATCCGGAAAAGCCCGCAAAACCACAGGCTCTAAACCCCAGTTTTTGAGGGATTTTTGAAACTCCCAAGGTTTGGCCAAACCGCAAAAAGCCGCTAAGCGAGACTTTTGGATGGCCTCTAGGTTGAAAAGCTCATTGGTTTTCAGATCCCGAAGGCCAATGAGCTCTAAGGAAGCCTCAAATTGCGGGAGACGCCAAGGATTAGACGGAGCGTCCGCGGAAACTAGACAAAGGTCGGCTCGCGAGCCAGTGGCGAGACTCTCCCTTAAAGGGCCAGCCGGGAGAACTAAGCCATTGCCAAAAGGCTTGGCCCCAACCAGGGATAAAATATCCAGATCGCGGCTAAGGCCTAGATGCTGAAAGCCATCGTCCAAGATCAGAATGTTGGCCCCTAAGCTGATGGCTAAGCGCGCGGCTAAAAAGCGCTTTTTGGCCACCACGACCATAGCCGAGGTTTGGCTAGCCAAAAGATAAGGCTCATCCCCAGCCACCTCGGGGGTGACTAATGGCCCCGCGCCTTGGGAGACCACCAAAGGCTCTGGGGAATAGCGCGGAATTTTTCGGCTATGGCCGCGACTTAAAATGGCCGGTTTAAAGCCATGTTGGCTCAAAACCTCGGCTACCCAAGCGGCCAAAGGCGTTTTGCGATTGCCGCCCACGGCCAAATTGCCTATGGAAATGACGGGCGCCTCGACTTTTTGGGTTTTTAAAAGATCTCTCGCGTAAAGGCCTCGCCGGCATTTGGCGAGAAAAGCGTAAAGAAGGCCCAGGGGTTTTAAGAGAGTCAAGGGCCAAGAAGACTGATAGAGGGCTCTCAACTTGGGGCCTTCGGGGATTCGAGCAGATCTAAGGTGGCTCGAACGGCTCCGCGATGCTTGGCCACAAATTGTTGGCCCGCCAGGCCCAATCTTTGTAGTCTTTCCAGATCGCCCAAAAGGCTTTTCAGAAGTGGGGCTAACTCAAGTTTGTCCACGATAATCGCCCCGCCCGCTTGACTTAAAGCTTGATAGATCCATTTAAAATTATGGTTCCGCGGGCCAGCTAAGACCGCTCGGCGCCTAATGGAGGCTTCCAAGGGGTTATGGCCGCCACCCTCATGGGGCCCTGGCCAGCTTTTGCCAATGAGAGCCACCTCAGCTAAGGCGTAAAAATTTTCTAACTCGCCTAAGGTATCTAGGATAAAAACTAAGCTTTGGGGGTCAGTAGGTTGGGGCTTGGAGCGTCGAGCGGTTTGTTGGGGAAAAATCTCCTCGGCTAAGCGATAAACTTGACAGAACTTATGGCGATCTCGAGGAGCCAATATGAGACGTAAATCCGGAAAATCTTTGCGCAAGGCCTGAAAGATTTCCAGGATCATGACATCTTCCCCAGGATGGAAACTGCCGGCCACTAAATAGCGAGCTTGGGGCCAACCAGTTTCGCGTAAAAGCTCGGCTTGGGCTTTTTCTTGAGGCCCAGGCTCAGTTAGATCAAACTTGAGGTTGCCGCCCACGACCACCGAAGACTCTGGGGCTCCCAAAGCCAAAAACTTAACGCGATCCTCAGGGGTTTGGGCGACTATGAGGTGGAATAAGCCTAAAACTTTCGACCAGAAAAACTTAATCCGGCGGTAATTCTTAAATGAGCGGGGACTTAAGCGAGCGGAAACCAAGGAGGCTTTTAAGGAGCGTTTTTTGAGCTCTAAAAGGACGCCAGGCCAAATATCGGTCTCCACCAAAATCAACTGGTCAGGCTGAGTATGTTCTAAAAAGCGTTTAATCGATAAGGAAAAATCTAAAGGCGAGGGCAAAACAACGTTATTGGGCCAGTTGGTTTTGGCCATGGCTAGACCGGCCAAGGTCGTGGCCGAAATTATGACCTCATGCCCATCTTTTTCGAGCTCGCGCACCAATTCCCGAGCCGACAAAACTTCGCCCAAGCTCATAGCCCAGACCCAGACCCGGGATTTTACGCCCAGGCGTGGCAGAATCTTGCCTGGCCCAATAAACCTTCTTTTTAAGGTCTGGAAATAAAGCCGATTAAATAGGCCCCTGGTCAACCAATAGGGGGCCACCAGGAGGAAGCCCAAGGCGTATAAAATGGTATAAAAGGCGCGCATCAGGCTAATCCGATATATCCTCGTTATGGGTTTGAGCCATTTAGACTAAGGCCCAGCGGACATGACGAATTAATTATATATTTTTAACATCCCATCGGCAATATAAACATATTGGCCCGATTAGTCGTGGCGCTCAAGGGCGAGCCCCGCGCCTGGGCTAGGCGCGAAAATATTCGCTCCTGGTTATGGCTTTTTCGCCTAATTCGCTCGTTTAGATTTATGTCAATATATATTAAAACAGTCTTTTATAGATTTATATGGCCTTAATTTATAGCATTTTGGCGTTTGTTAGAGAAGACCGCTGGGGAAAAATCAGCTTTAGCCTTCTCAATCTTGTCGCCACCTTGGCTGTCCTTGGCCTCAAGGATTTGACTCATTGGGCCAAACCAAAAAATATTAAACTAACCAAATATCCTATTATTAAAATGTTTAGATTATAAATTTTTGATATTTTCTTGAATGAGCTCATAATAAAAAGGTTTTTTCGTTTTTAGAACTTTAAAGCTTTCTAAAATAGCGCCCATTTCCGGGCCGGTTAGACCGTAGAGGCGCGCGACTTGGCCATCCAAGGCCGCTTGACGAATAGCCAGCTCTTGGGGAGTTTTGAGAAGATCAGTTGGCTGAACGCTCAAAAAACCTTGGAGATCCCGCCGAAGCTCTGGGCTCTGGCTCAGACTTAAGATAAGCGAATCGCGAATCAGATGGGCCAATTCCGGGTTGGTTTCCAATTCCTGGTCAGAGGGTTGGGGGAGGGGCAGACGGCGAACATAAGTTTTACTGACATTTATGGCCACCATGGCTCTTAAAAGCCAGTCCACGATCAAGCTATTGAAGAGGGCTTGGACGAAAAGGAGTTTTAAAATGGGCGTGGGCTGAAAAATGATCTTTTGGCCCTCGAGAGACAAATGGTAGGTTCCGGCGATGGAAAGCCACAGAGAATTTTGCGCCCCAATATTCTTCGGGACTAGGGCCGAGATGAGGGTTCTTTCGTCCGTGTCGCCGGCGATGGCCCTAAAGGCTAAGCGGGGAAAATTTCTTTCCGGGATAATGAGCGGTTTTAATTGATCGTCATTTTTGAGCCCTAAAAAAGCGAGGATTTTCGGCCACTCAAGGCCATTTTTAAATTCTTTTTGGAGAGTCGCGTCATTTTGGAACTGGGCCTTAAGGTCGGATTTAAGGCGGGCGAGACGCGGGCCCAGTAAATATTGGTCAAATTGGCTAGGCTCTAGCCAATACTTAGGCCGCGCGACTTGGGCCGCGAATTGCCAGATCATTTCGCCTTTATAAAGAGGCAAAACCCCTGGTTTTTCCGTTTCCAAAAAGATTTCTTTGTCGTGGAAGGAATGAAGCTCGCGTCGAAACTCTAGCCAAAGAGGGTTAAAAGGCGGATATTTTGAGTAGAGATTTTTAAGAATTTTTAAATCCTTGGCCCCGCCCGCGGTTTCCATAAAAGCTAAGCGCTGGGGCGAGGTGGCTTTTAGGTCGTCCAAGGAGTAAGGAAATCGGTCAGTCGGGGTTTTTAAAGCTAAGGGGTCAGTCAGCTTAAAGCGAACCAAAGGGCTTTGCTGGGGGGCCAATTGATTTTCAATTTGAATTAAACTGAATTTGTAGCCGCGGTGAACGTCCGGAAAAAGGCCTTGACGGTTTTCAAAACCATCAACGCTTAAAAGGGTATATTTTTCTAAGATGA
Source organism: Deltaproteobacteria bacterium (assembly GCA_031270705.1). Lineage (GTDB taxonomy): Bacteria > Desulfobacterota > Desulfarculia > Adiutricales > Adiutricaceae > JAIROO01. The sequence goes on along the minus strand of JAISWW010000062.1, from coordinate 304 downwards.
GCTTTCTTAGCTTAAGGGAGCTATCTTCGGTTAGAAGGGCGTTGGGCAAAATATAGCTCAGAAGGCCGCCTGGAGCCAATAAACTTAAGCTTTTTTCCAGAAAAAACCGAAAAAGATTATTGTCCCCCACGCCTTGGCTATAGGGGTATTTTAAGGCTAGATATTTGTTGGTTAAATCGTGGCGCTCTTTGGTTCTTTCATATTTGAGCTTAAGCTCGGGGTTAGCTAGAGTTCGCTCGGCGAAGCTTTTTTTCTGGCTGTTGGCTAAACTACGGTAGTTGGCTTTATATTGGGCAAAGAATTG
>JAISWW010000248.1 GCA_031270705.1 Deltaproteobacteria bacterium | reverse complement strand
AGCTCCATATCTCGATATTATTTTTCGATAATCAGTATAATAAATCCAAGCTTCAAGAATTCTAGCAAAACGACGTTTATCTTCCTGAAGATCTTTTAGTTTATAACTCAGAATATGGTGCTTAGGAAACGTTAAATGATATTTTAAAGAAAAACAATCATTTTCAATTTCATTAGTTCCATTATAAGTACCAGTATAAGCGATGAAACCAGTAACACTTTTTATAGAGTTTTGAGACATTAAACGATTAACAGCCTTGAAAAACCGACTTGCTAACGTTGAATCGTTTTTATGTTGTTGCTCAATAGTACAAATTAATGGTTCGTTAGAGTCATCAATTTGTGGAAGATAAAAAACTATATCTGGTAAAATAGTGTTTTTTTTCCCAACAGAACCCTCTTGTGGCAATACAAAATGGCTAGTAACTTTAACACGTTTGTTTTTGTCACAAGCGGCGTAAAGTTCTGGGTTAAAAAAAACGATACTGTCTAATTCGCCAAAAACAAAAGTCTTTTTCCAGAGTTCGTCATATCCGCCCGCTGGCATTTTTATTATCGCGGAGAGCCAATCGGTGTTGAGGCCAGTAAGATCTTTAACCGTTTCCCACACTCTCTGGCCATTATAAAGTTTTTTTTCCAATTTTTTAAATCCTTAAGGCGGTAAAAAAACGGTCAAGAAAAAAAGCTCAACCTCGGAGAAAGTGGTCAGGCCAACAATAACCAGCCACGGAAAACCGAGCGTATTTTGACCACGATATTAAGACGTGTTTTCTTTCGAAAACGATTTAAACGATTTCTAAAAAACTATAGCTCCTTTTTTAGTCTTGGTCAATTTTTTTTGCTTCTTTTTAGTTCCAGCCCAATCTGAAAAAATTATTTAAGACGCTCGTTGAGCGAGTCGTTTGGAGACAGGATTAGGACTCTAGATTATGTCCATAAGACGAGCGTAAAATCCACAGACCCCTTAACTAGCGGATTGGCCATTTCATTTAATTTGGAGTTGACGGACTTTTCGACTGAGCGGCGAGCGGTCAATCTTTGGCGGTCAATTTAGCCGCCAAAGACGCCCATCAATTTACCATGACTCTGGAAGTAAGGGGTTTGCTTGGGCGCGGTTGGCGTCAGCCCTAGGACAGGCGTTTTTCGACCTAAAGCGCTTAAAATCGCTTCTGGACTTGTATTTTTAGTTAAAGTAAAAATTTACTATTTCCTTATAGCGCGATAAAATAAGATTTTCCATATATACACGCTTTATAGCGAACTTATAGACTGAAAAAATAGTTTTCAATGCATTACGAAATTAAAAATAGCCAAGAGATATTTTTTTGAGTAATTTATTTTTATCTTCTTATTTAGTAATTTAAATTTAATTATGTTATCTATCTATTTATATAATATAACATAATTAAGTAGTCTATAGATTTACTAATTAGCTTTACTTATTATCAATTGTATTTATGACGCGATCGCGTAAACCGCGCTAGAAGCAATCGCTCTTAGGCTCTTGAGTTAGGTGGGCGATTTTTGGCTAAGCCCCAATGAACGCTATAATAATAGTTGGATTAATTGGGATTTAGTTGTAAAATGAAAAGCTACTTTATTAGGATCCTAATTTTGACCTGGATTTTTCGCGTTTTTCTCTCAGCCAGGCGACGGTTCTGAAATTTCTTCTTTCTTGTTTGATATTGTTTAATTAAGCAACTACCGCTACCCTAAAGGCATTGACTTCCGTTAGGAGGTTGGCTAATTTGCCAGACTGAGTCTTGGAAAAAGACTACGTTGAAAACCTCCTGGCTCCCTATGGTTGTCGCCACAGACCCCGCTCTGTCGTGGCCAAAGTTTTCAAGCGGTGAAAACGGCGTTTGGCCTTTACAAAGCGTTTTCAACATTGTCGACAGGCAGTCCTATTCCAATTGGGGCAATAGCGATTTGACAGCCGTTACCAGAGATTTTCCGAGTTTTTTTCATTTTTTTTGGTTTTTATGGATATACGCGTTCATCCGCTAGACTAAGGCCTACCGGTTTTCCGCGAACTGATTCATAAAACTGTCCTTAAGGCTCGGTTTGTGGGAGCCCTGGTTTGCGGCAAACTCGCCGCTAGTCCCTTAACCCGTCAATTTCTTGTCTTTTCAAAAGGTTAGCCAGTTTTCCGGTGGCTACAGCCTAAGTCTAATTCGCGATGATACCCACTCCGCCCTTGGATAGGCGGAACATTTCGGCCGAGGAGTACCGAATGAAAGCCAAGCAGGAATTTAAAGTCGTCCCCAGGTTCCCGGAGAAGCTGACCGCGTTGAAGCGCATGGCCTACAACGTTTTCTTCAGCTGGCAGAGCGAGGTTCGGGATATCTTCCAGCGGATTGATCCTAAGCTCTGGGAGCAGTCGGGCCATAACCCGGTGGTTTTGATGGGGCTGGTGGATCAGAAGAGGCTGGACGAGTTGGAGAATGACACCGGTTTTGTCTCTCAGCTTGAGGAAGTGGCTCACCGCTTTGATCTCTACATGTCCGCCCAACCGGTGGATAAGGATAAGACCTGCGTGGCCTATTTCTCAGCCGAGTTTGGGCTGACCACCTGTGTGCCCATCTATTCTGGAGGCTTAGGCATCCTGGCTGGCGATCATCTCAAATCAGCCTCGGATTTAAATATCCCTCTCGTGGGCGTTGGTCTTTTGTACCAAGAAGGCTATTTCGCCCAATATCTCAACAACGATGGTTGGCAGATGGAGAGTTATCCCAACAATAACTTTGACTCCATGCCGATTTATCAGATTAAGGATAAGAATGGCGACCCTTTGAAGGTCTATGTCCGCTTTAAGGATCGTCAGGCGGCCATCGCTGTCTGGAAGGTGCCTGTTGGTCGGGTGCCCCTCTATGTTTTGGACACGGATCTCGACGAAAACCCGCCCGACATTCGCGCCACCACCGCTCAGCTCTATGGGGGCGATCGGGAGATGCGCATTAGGCAAGAGATCGTTTTAGGCGTGGGTGGGGTCAGAGCCTTAAAAGCCATGGGTATCACGCCCACGGTCATCCACATGAACGAGGGCCATAGCGCCTTTTCGGCTTTGGAAAGAATTAATCTGCTCCGCAAAGACCATGGCTTGTCCTTTGACGCGGCTCGGGAAGTCGTTCAGGCCTCCACCGTCTTTACCACCCATACCCCTGTGCCGGCGGGCAATGATACCTTTCATCCGGATTTGGCTCGGGCCTACCTCGAGGATTATGGCAAAGAGCTAGGTTTGAGTTGGCCAGTCCTTTTGGGTTACGCCCGGGTCAATCCTCGCGATGACCATGAGGAGTTTGGGGTGACGCCTCTCTCTTTGCGTTTGGCCGCCCACGCCAATGGGGTTTCCAAGCTCCACGGCTTGGTCAGTCGGCATATGTGGCAAAGCGTCTGGCCCAAAACCCCAGTCGAGGATACTCCCATTGAGTCGGTCACTAACGGCGTCCATGTCTCCTCCTGGGCTTCTCGAGAGATCGCGCGCCTTTTTACTCGTTATCTGGGCAATGACTGGAAAATTGATCCCGATCCCGAGCGCGTCTGGCAGTTCATTAGCCAGATCCCCTTATCCGAGTTATGGCGGGCCCATTGCCATTGTCGCGAGCGCTTGGTGGCTTTCGCGCGCCGGGCTCTCTTTCGGCAACTGAAAAGACAAGGCGCCCCAGCCTCCAGCTTACAAAGGGCCATGGAGATTTTTAGCCCTGATACTTTAACCATTGGGTTCGCTAGAAGGTTCGCCACCTATAAACGGGCTACCCTTCTTTTTACGGATCCCGAGCGCTTGGACAAGATCCTCAATAACCCTGAGCGCCCCATTCAGATCATCGTGGCTGGGAAAGCCCATCCCCAAGACAATGATGGCAAAGCCTTCATTAAAAAGATCATCCACTATTCCCGGGAAGAGCGTTTCGCTAACCGGGTTCTTTTCATTGAAAACTACAACATCTTCCTTGGGAGCCTCTTAACCTCGGGTTGCGATGTCTGGCTCAATAACCCCAGAAGGCCTTTGGAAGCGTGCGGCACTAGCGGCATGAAAGCCTTGGCGAACGGCGTTTTAAATCTATCGATTTTGGACGGCTGGTGGGATGAGGGGTACGCGCCTCAGTATGGCTGGGCCATTGGGAGCGGCGAGCAAGAGCCTAACCAGAGCCTCCAAGATTTAACGGAAAGCCAAGCTCTTTACAATCTTTTGGAGGGTCAGGTGGCTCCCAGTTTCTACACTCGCACCGTGGATGGGATTCCTTTGGCCTGGTGCGAGATGATGCGGGCCAGCATCAAAGACCTGGTTCCCCAATTCAGTTCTCACCGCATGGTGCGCGACTATTACGAAAAGTACTATCGCCAAAGCTCCAATCGTTACAATCTTTTGGTCTCCAATAACTTCCAAGTGGCCACCGAGCAAGCCGCTTGGCGGCAAAAACTCATGACCAGCTGGAACGATCTGGCGGTCGTGGAATTGCGCGGGGAAGACCTAGGCCTCAAAACCGTGGGCGAAAAGGTCAATGTCAAGGCCAAGGTCAAGCTGGGCGGCTTAATTCCAGCGGACGTCACGGTTGAGGTCTATTACGGAACCATGGATCACCAAGGGGAGTTTGTGGATAGGGAAATCCTGGCCATGAAACCCTATGGCCAGGAAGGCGACGCTTGGCTGTACGAGGCCCAAATCGATTGCCAGAAAACTGGCCGGTTTGGCTATACGGCCCGGATTACGCCAAGCCGAGAAAAGCTGGGTAACCCCATGGTCATGGGTCTGGTGGCCTGGGCTTAGGT
>JAISWW010000230.1 GCA_031270705.1 Deltaproteobacteria bacterium | reverse complement strand
GTTGAGCCAACCATGAAGTTTTCGATAAAGCCTCGGCCATGAACGCCCATGACAATCAAATCCACGTGGCTGAGGATAGCCTTTTTGTTCAGCTCCTCATGGGGTTGGCCAGCCAAGACTTCCAAGCTCGTCCCCTCTTTCAGATCATCGGGCACGCAAGCCTTTAAACGGGCCGTTAGCTCATTAATCAATCTATAAGCCACGCCCCGCTCCCTTTGGGGATCCGTGGTTAAGATCTGATCCAATTGACCCTGATCGATAACCGTGGCTAAGGTCAGGTGACACTTTAAGCGTCTGGCCAACTCAAAGCCAATAGATAAAGCCAGATCAGAATCCTCGGAAAAATCGCAAGCGATCATGATGGATTCCACTCGCTTTAAGGAACAACGGTCAGCGGGCAAAGAGCCTGGAATAATTAAAAAAGGCGCGCCCGAGGTAAACATGAGCTTACGGCTGACCGAACCCAATAAAAATCTCTCCAAGCCACTCCGGGAATGGGTGGCGGCCACCAAGAGGCCAGCTTTGGTTTCCGTCAAAATCCTTTGGATCTCTTTGGCCGGGTAACCTAAGGAGACTTTTAGCTCCCAATCAATAGGCTGAGACAAAACCTCCCGCTCCTCCAAAAGATCCGCGATCTGGGCTCTCGTGGCCTCCTCAACTCTAGTTCGGAGCTCCTGCGGGTCAACCATCGTCTCGCCATAGGGGGTGACGGCGGGCAAGTCGATGACATGAGCGATGACCAGCTTAGCCTCAAAACTATGGGCCAAATAAGCGGCCAAAGGAATGGCTTTATTGGACGCCTCGGATAAATCCGTGGCGCAGACAACGGCGGGCATATCCCACATATGGGCTCCTCCCCAAGGGGTGGTTAAGGGCTCCCCTTCTCTTTAATAGTAATTTAGGATCGCCTAAAGGTCAATATGATCGCGAATTTTACGATCCAAATAGAGATTAGAGTTAGAGGCTCCAGATTTTGCCCGATTTTAAGCTAAAACCAGAGCCAAAATAACGCCTATAACTTATTTTTCCTTAACGCGCTCTTATTCGAAAGCCCGCGTTAACTCCATTTCTCGCTCTCTTAACTCTTCGGCCAAGCATAATAAACCCGTCGCTCTTTGCCGATTCTGCTCAAACAAAGACTCAAAGAGCTCTTTATCCCAACTAAAATAGACCTCAGCCAAAGCGTCAATCAAATAGCGCCTGGCCAAAGCCAAAGACAAAGCCCTAATGACCGCCGGGAGGAGTAAGGGTATTCGATCGCCCAAATCCAAGCCTTTTTCTCGATAGCCCTTGGTCGCGGCCACCGCCAAATCCAATTGGAAGGCGGGATCAGGTTTTAGAACCGCGAAAGAGCGGCACAATTCCCCCAAATCAACTAAGGGATCCCCATATCCGATGGTGTCCCAATCGACTAAGGCCATGTTTTGGCCATTAATTAAAAAGTTCTCGCGTTTGGGATCAGCGTGGATAACAAAATCCCTGGCCAGAAAAACTCTCGAGAAAGAGGGCCTTTTGGGCAGTTCCCAGGCGGCTTGGCTAGCTTTTTTAAGGAGATCGGCCAAATCCCCCAAATGGGGATGGCGTCTATACATAACAAAAATATCATCAAAATCTTCAGGATCCGGGAGCCTTTGATTCGTAAACTCCCAACCGCGCGGCAAGGGCTCAAGATCGGCTAAAGGACTAGGAACGTTTAAGGCTTGATGGGCTAGACCCAAGGCTTGACCGGCCAAATAGGCCTCGTCCTTTTGCCCTGCCGAAGGGATCCGGCCAGGGAGCCACTGAGTGAGCCGGTAAGCGCCATCGCTTGAGCGTAAAATAAATTCGCCCGTCAAATCCGGGATAATAGCCGGAAAAGGGAGACCCGCCGAGCCAAAGGCTTTTTGGGCTCGCGACCAGTTATCGCCCAAAGACGGATAACCGGCGAAGAAATCATTCAGCCTTTGGAGACAGAAACTCGAGCCCGCCGCGACCACCCGAAATGAGTCGTTAACCCGACCAGAGCGCAAAGGGACTATAGATTCTGGCTTTAAGCCATAATCTCGCTCAGCCACCTCCCAGACCGTCGACAAACCTACGGTCATGTTGTCCCCCCATGCCCAAACCTCGAGTGGATAACCAATAAAAAGAAATTTGTTAACTAGCTCTGAGCCAAATTTCTTAAAATTATTTAAATTTTATCAGGATAATCTATAGGTGTCAAATTTCTAAAACATTAAACTAAATTAATTGAGTTACAGCTAATCCGTAACTGATAATTAAGACATTGATCATGGCTCTATCAATCAAGCGAGAACGCTGGAACAGTATGGCCTTTTAGATAAGGCATTTTCTGATATTTTTCTAACCACGTTTTTAATATCTCTTCTGGCCGTAATTCAGGCAAATTCTCTGGGTAGAGATATTTAGCGATGTACATAGCGCCAACCAATTTTGAAGCGGCGCCCTGAGAGTAATGAGAAAGAAGTAGTATTCGATCATTTTTTACGGCGTCGATTTCATCCCAGCCTGGCCTACTGATTATTTCTCTTTTCCGTCTGGCGAATTCTTCGGGAGTTGGGGGGACGATTCGACCATTAATATTAGCCTGGCCTACTCTGACTATGTATTCAGGATTTCTGATTATTACTGTTTCTGGGTCAATTTCTACGCTCAAGGCGTCGTCAAATATGTTTTGAGCTCCAGCTAGAACGACCATATTGTGAAAATAATCCCCAGGAACAGTAGTATTGCCAATCCTTTTATACTCGTAATACAATGTTTTCTTTGGAATATTTTTAAGACAATTTTGTATATAAATGAGCTTTTGATCAAAATAATTAATTAATTCTTGTGCTTGTTCCTCTTTACCAAATAATTTACCAATTAAAGGCCAATTATATTTAAATTCTCCAGTATAGTAGGCATTTGCGATAATTACTTTTATACCAAATGGCTCTAATTTTTTTTGCGCGTCTTCCCATGCCCCATTGCCTGTAATTATTAAAGCTTGTGGCGCGAGTTCTATAATTTTTTCATAATTTAGTTCATTAGAGTTTTGTCCTATTATTTTATCTTCCGAAAAAAATTTTCCGTACGCGTCACGATCGCCAAATGTAATGTAATCAACCCCTATTACATTATTTATCGCTCCAAGAGCGTTAATCAGTTCAAGATTATAGCCGTTGGCAATTACCACTTTAGTTAACGGATAGGGAATTAATATTTGGCGGCCAATGCTATCCGTGACCATCCGCGTTTTAACGCCATCGGATAGCGCTTGCGGGTTGTCGCTACCGCAACCGACTAAACAAAGGCTCAACATGAAAAAAAACAAGACCAAAATTTTTCCCATAATAACACCAAATTATTTTAGCAAACAAATATTTTTATACCCATTAACTTCAGTAACTTTTGTATTAACACCATACATTATATCAATATTTTCCTCTGTTAAAATATCGTGTGGCTCTCCATAAGCGAATATACGGCTGTTTTTTAACATTAATATTTTGTCACAAAATAATGAAGCTAAATTAAGGTCATGTAAAGTCATAATAATAGAAAAATTATCTTTTTTTGCTAAATTTGATATAAAATGTAGAATAAAGAGCTGATTTTTAATGTCCAAGCTACTAGTCGGCTCGTCAAGTATAATGATTTTAGGTTGTTGAGCCAAGGCGCGAGCGATAAAAACTAATTGTCTCTCGCCACCGCTAATTTCTCTTATGTCCCGAAAAGCCAACTCCCGTAGATTAGTTTTTTCTATTATGGAAAAAACTAAGTCCTTATCTTTTTTACTATAACTAAATTGTGAATATGGGAGTCTTCCCATCATGACGCAATCTATAACATTCATTGAAAAAAAATCGTTCGGACGCTGAGGCGCGTAGGCTATTATTTGAGCGGTATTAGCTATGGAAAGCTTGGTGATATCGTCTCCATCAAATATAATTTGACCTTTTTGAGGAGCCAGTAGTTTACATAAGTTTTTTAAAAGAGTCGTTTTGCCTGTCCCATTGGAACCGACAATGCCAAGAATTTCACCATTTTGAACATTAAATGATATATCACACAATATTAATTTTTCACTTTTATAAGAAAAAAATAGGTTATTGATTTCAAACATCAGTTGAGCCCCTTTTTCCCGACAGTACATATCAGGCGGGCGAATAAGGGCGCGCCAAGAAAAGAAACTATTATTCCCACCGGGATAGTTACGGGATACAAAATCAACCGGCCCACCGTATCCGCGCAAAGCAACAATATCGCTCCTAAAAGGCCAGCGAACGGAATAAAAAAACTATGTTGGTTGCCAATGATCATTCTGGCCATATGAGGAGCGATTAAGCCGACGAAACCTATAACCCCGGTAAAACTGATGATGGTTGAGGTAATAAAAACCGCGATAATACCGCTGACAGCCCGAATTTTTTCAGGATTTATTCCCAAACTCTTAACCGTTTCGTCATCGTTTAAAGCAATGGCGTCAAGCCTTAAGCATTGGCGCTTTAAAAACAACAAACAGGTGGTCACTACGACGCTACAAATAATGACGCTATTCCAGGAGCTTTTATTGAATGAGCCGAATGTCCACTGTACTACGGCTTCCAATTTGTGTTGATTAGCGAAAAATTCTACTGTCGCGGTTAGGGCGCTAAAAAAATAGTTAAGCGATATTCCAACCAGAACTATGACAGTTGGATTGATACCTATTTTTTTTGATAGCGAATATACAATAAAAACGCAAAATATAGACGAGATGAAAGCGCAGGTTATAACGCCAGTTTCGCTTTCAAAAAAAATTCCTTCGCCGAAAACTATACACATGGAGGCGCCAAAAGCGGCCGCTGAAGATAAACCTAAGGTAAACGGGCTGACCAAGGCGTTCCTGGTCACCGACTGCATTATAGCGCCTGAAACTGCGAGACCTACGCCAGCGAGGATAGCCATGGCTATCCTTGGCAGGCGGAGAAGGAGAATTATTTTGTTGACCGCCGCGTCAGAGCCTTGTTCCAAAGAACCT
>JAISWW010000219.1 GCA_031270705.1 Deltaproteobacteria bacterium | reverse complement strand
CCCAAAAAAACGAGGTAAATCTTTTGATCTGGGTAATTGGCGACATACATGGCTTAACCGCGCCTCTCACGCGAATCCTCGCGGCTATAAAAGAGCGTCATGAAAACGTTGAGCCTGTGAAAAAAATTATTTTCATTGGCGACTACATTGACCATGGGCTCGATTCTAAAGGCGTTCTGGACATATTATTGGATTTGGAGTATCCGGCGGTCTTCTTGCTCGGCAACCATGAAGATTTGGCTTTACGCTATTTAGACTACCATTCCATGATGGACGGTTATTTTTGGAATAACTGGAAAAATAATGGCGGCCGATCGACTTACGCGTCCCTATTTACCCAAGATTTTTTCCAGAGAAACGAGGCTTTAGGTCGTCATGGGTCAGGAAAATTTAAAGACAAGCGCGATCCAATGGAGCCTAAATATATGGCTTTTTTTAGAAATTTGGTTCCTTCCTGGCAAGAAACCATTACTTACGGATCTCAGCGAACTACCTTTTATTTTTTTCACGCTCTGCCGCGTTACGACCATAGCTTGGCGGATCAATTGCTCGACTCGCGCCCCAAGTTGCTCCGCTACCATAAAAATAAGCGTTATCATTTTTATCTCAACGAGCGTAGGATAGAAGAGCAATTTGTTAAAGGCGAAGACAATCAATCTTCCCGGCTCTCAAGGCTCAAGGTTGACGGCTCTTTTCTTTGGAACCGCTGCTACAGCCTTCGTTATCCTTACTGGGGCGGGGTCATCATTCATGGACACACGCCAACAATCAATTATGACAGTTTATACTGTCGTAGCTTGTCCTCAACCAAATTACCCAAGGCGGCGATAAGCGTCATAAAACAATTTCATGATTATCGCGAGGCCTCAAGGCTACCTTTTTTCTTTTCGCGGGGCAAACGGGCGGGTTTTGTCTGGCCAAAACTCCAGAGCCAGGCCTTGAAGTTAATAAAAAAATATGGCGTTAATCCGAAAGAGCTCAAGGAGGAAAAATTCAAGGAGGAAACACTAGAATGGGCCGAACTCCTAGCCCCAGATTTATTCGCCTTGTCCACGGATCAAAATATTGTCTATAACCCTGGTCTAAAGGGCGCGGTTGAGGCCATTAACGTGGACACGGGCTCAGTTTACGACGACGGGGCTCTCACGGCTTTGGGCTTTTCCAGCCGCACCCTTAGCCAAGGCGAGTTTGAGGTTTTGACGAGCTTAACGGTTAAAGAGGATGATCCTCAAAGATCCTCGGGCTTTTTCTCAAGCAATATTCTGAGCGGCACTACCCCAAAAGAGCCATCGGTTCTTTTTAGAATCATCAAAACCGAGCGTTTAGGAGCTGACATGTCCGCTCCAGGCAACAAGCTTTTTGACTACGAGCGTATTAAAAGACCGCCCGACGAGCCATTCAAAACCGCCAAAACCAAAGCGACCTCAAGCAAAGCGCGCTCAAGCAAAGCGCGCTCAACCAAAGCGAGCTCAACTAAAGAGGGCTCATGACGCTCTCTATTAGAGATTATCGTTATTCCTTGGCCGAGTTTTTTATATCTATCAACGTGAAATAGTAGCGATAAATCGTCTTTGACATTTGTTCAAAATAATATAAATTTATTATACTATATTAACTGAGTATTTAGTGATAAAAAGACGTCTCAAGCATTAATCAGTCTAAAACTATTAGTTAAATTTTAAAACAATTTTTTCAAAGCCGATTGTCAAAAACAAATCTTTAAAACTCGCCCTCGCCCCCGACAACTCATTTAAAAGTCGAACTCGCGCCAAAATTCCAAATCTTCCCCGCTTCGCGTTTTTTAGGCAACCGGTTTAGTCCCAGGCCTCTGGCGCGCCTTTGAGGATCTAACGGTTTCTTGGTTGTTATTTGGGTTGAGACTTGGTCAAAATTTTTTGAGAAAAAATGTTGACTAAATTATTCTTTAGTATTATAATTATCATTTAACTGGCCTCATAGGCCAGAGTTTTTTTCGCGAGGATTCGCTTGGTTTTTTCTCTGATAAACCAAAAATTGACTAATATTTAATTGTTTTAGGGTCTTTTTTTAAAATTGACCTTTTCGCCTTGATTTGCCTTGAGGTCAGGCCGACGCCCCTAAGGCTTCGCTCTGGCCTTTAAATTGATTGGCCTCTTTTTTTTGGCCGTTTTCCCCCAGGCTCGCCTGGAACATTATTAGTTGTCATTTTAGGAAACTTATGTCTCCCGCCTGTCTTATTTTAATGGCTGGCCAAGCGGCTAGCGTGGCTGTCTCGGAAACTAACCTGGCTGGCTCTGGGGTCGAGTCAGAGATCCTGTCCATGATTCTTAAATCTGGACCCATGGTCAAGTCGATCATGGCGATGCTCCTTTTGGCCTCAATTATATCCTGGGCTATCACTTTTTTTAAGTTTTTCCAACTGTCTAGGGCCATTCGCCAGTCGGAACGTTTTTTAAATAGTTTCTGGAAAAGCCGCTCGCTACCCAACCTTTTTTCCGAAGCTTCCGATTATGGAGCTTCCCACATCGCTCATATATATAGAGTGGGGTATCAGGAGCTAGGTCGAGTCCATAAAGCTAAATTAGAGACGCGGGTGGCCATGGAAAACGTTCAAAGAGCTTTAAGGCGAGCGGCTTCCTCAGAAAGCGTCCGACTTTATCGAAATCTGCCTTTTTTAGCTAGTTGCGGTAACGCCACGCCTTTTATCGGCTTATTTGGCACCGTTTGGGGCATAATGGGCTCTTTCCATGAAATCGGCTTAAAAGGCACGGCCAATTTGGCTAACGTGGCCCCTGGCATCTCCGAGGCTTTGGTGGCCACCGCCGCGGGCTTGGCCACGGCTATTCCGGCGGTTATCTTTTATAATTATTTTAATTCTCGGATTCGGATTCAGGAGTCGGAGATGAATAATTTCATGGCCGATTTCGTTAATATCCTAGAGCGTGATCTGTTGCGCCGGACTTCTGGGCAGGAGAGCTAAAATGGCTATGGGCTCCTTTGACAATAACGACGGCCAAAAGCCTGGGATGCTCAGCGAAATCAACGTCACCCCCATGGTGGACGTGATGCTGGTTTTATTGATCATATTTATGGTGGCCGCGCCTATGATGACCCAGGGCTTGGAAGTGGAATTGCCCAAAGTCGACGCCAAAGCCATGCGCACGGATCAGAACCTGGTCGTTCTCACGGTTTTGGCTGATGGCCGAGTTTTATTGGATGAGACGCCTTTAGCCGACATTAATAACCTGGACGCCCAAATTCAGGCCGTTATGCGCGCCAAAAACACCGAAAGCCTCTTTTTAAAAGCTGACCAGTCTGTCCCTTACGGCCGGGTGGCGGCTATTATGGGGGCTTTGAGGACAGCGGGCATTACTAATGTTGGCTTGGTTACTGACCCAGCTGATCACTCGAAAACTTCCGCCGGCCTTTAGCTTTTAAAGATTTAAAATAGACGTTTAGCCTCCAATAACTCCTTTAAAGGATCTTTTATTAAAGGAGGAGCCATGTCCAGAGACTATTTATATAATAACTACGCTCAAGCTCAGACGGCGAATCATTTTGGGTTATTATTAATCCTGTCGCTGGGGCTTCATCTATTATTCTTAGGGGGCTTGGTTATTGTTCCAGATCTATTTGACTGGCGACCTAAGGATTTGCCCTTTGAGGCCATAACCGTTCAGCTGGTCGGCGGATTGGAGGCTCCAGCCCCCGCCGCGCCTCCCGCTCCCGTGGATCCCGAAATTAAATTGCCTGACGTGGTGGATCTCCCCAACGCTGAGCCCATCCTGCCCCAACCCACCCCTTTGGAAAGGATGATTACGCCGCCCACGCCCAATGAAGTCATTCCCATTGCCGAGCGGCCCCAAGAAGAGCCTCCGCCAGTTATTAAGCGTCAAGAGGCTCCTCCCAAAGTCAAAGCCCCAGAAAAAGCCCCGGAAAAGCCCCCGGAAGTTAAAAAGCCGGTTCAGGTCAATCCCACTAGGCCGACCACCAATAGCGCCATTCAACAATTAAAGCGCAAGAGAGAGGCGGAAGAGGCTGACCAAACGATTCAATCGAAGGTGGCGGATCTGGCTAAATTAAGAGGGCAAGGGGATGGGACAAGTAGCGCCAAGAATACTGGCTCCAATACTGGAACCCAGATTGATCCGGTCAAAGCCAACTATTATAACCAAATTAAAGAGATCGTCAGATCCAACTGGGTGGCTCCCATAAGCGTCTTTGGGGCTAATGGCAACCTCGGCAACATTTACGTCATCGTCATCCAACCTGACGGGCGGATCTCGGGGAAAAACTTGCGCCGACCTAGTGGCAACCAAGAGTTTGACCAATCGGTGGAGCAAGCCATTGTGCGCTCCAATTTTCCGCCTTTGCCGCCAGTCTTTCAAAACCGAGCCGACAACCCCGCTCTCCAGTTTGAGTTGTCGTATTTAAACCGAGCTGGTTGACCTATACCTATATATTAAGGAGCTATCATGTACCTTGGGGTAGACGTGGGCGGCACCCACACGGACGCGGTCTTGGTGTCTGAGGATTTCCAAACCCTCGGAGCGGCTAAGGCCATCACCCGTCCCCAGGTTTTAGATAGCCTTAATGAGGTTTTAAGTCAGTTATTGGCTGGCCACGACCCCAAAAAAGTTCAACGTCTCACGGTTTCCACCACTTTAGGCTTAAATAGCGTCTTGACCGGCACGGCTCCGCCCGTGAGCCTTATGGTCACTAGCGGGCCAGGTTTGGATCTCGAGCCCGCCGACTGGGGGCCCTTATTTAAAGCCTTGCCAGGTAGCCAAGACCATCGCGGGCAAATCCTGGATCATTTGGATTACGAGTTAGCTTTTCAAGCGGCCCAAGAACTAGCCAAAAAAGCCGATATTATGGTGGTGGGGGCTAAATTTGGGCCCAAAAATCCCGCTCTCGAAGAAACAATGCTCAAAGCCGCCTTAGCGGCGGGGATCCCCACGGTTATAGCCGCCGCCAAACTTTTTGGCCGCCTCAATTTCGCCCGCCGCTTAGGGGGGGCGATTTTAAATGGGGCGGTCTTAAAACTCTATGAGGATTTCTTAGGGGCTCTCCAAAAGGCTTTAACCGCGAGGGGCCTCACTTCGGAAATTTGCGTCCTTAAAGCCGACGGCGGGATCATGAGCTTAGAGGAGGCCAGGGTCAAACCAGTCCTAGCCCTGGCCGCGGGCCCCGCGGCCAGTTTATTGGGTTTGTGGGCTTTGGCCGCGAAAACCCCAAACGAGCCCGAAGAAGATATCCTTATGATCGATATGGGCGGAACTAGCTCGGATTTAGCTATCTTGAGCCGAGGCCAGCCCTTATTGACTCCAGAAGGCTTAACTTTAGCCGGGAAACCCACTTTGGTCAGAGGCTTGTTGACCCATTCCCTAGCCTTAGGCGGGGATACGGATCTGGCTTGGGAAAATGGCCAAATCAAACCTTTAGCCCAAAGACATGGCCCCGCTTTGGCTTTGGATCCCGAAAACGCCGAAGGACGCCGCCCGACCCTCACTGACGCTTTAAACGTTTTGGGATTGTGCCAGATAGGCGAAGTGGCTATTTCCCGGCGGGCTTTCGATAAATTAACCCCCGGCCAACCGGAAAAAGCCGCCCAATTGGCCGTGGAGGCCGTTTTAGACAAATTAAGCCAAGCCTTAGGGGAATTTTTAAGCGTCATTAATGGGCAACCGGTTTACACCATTAGCGAGTTTTTGGTGGATTGGCGCCTAACGCCGAGCCGAGCCGTCATTTTAGGCGGGCCAGCCGCCACCTTAGCTCCCTTAATAGCCGAAAAATTAAATATCCCCACCCAAGCCCCAGCCGAAGCGGCCACGGCCAACGCTTTGGGCGCGGCTTTGGCCAAACCGACCACCGAGGCGGAGCTCTACGCGGATACGGCCACCGGCCTTTTAAGCGTTCCGACTTTTGGCCTCAAACGCCAGATCGGCTCTCGTTATGACTTAGATGAGGCCAAAGCCGAGCTCCTGGGGATTTTAGGCTCAGAAGCCCAAATTACTTTCGCCGAGATCTTTAATCAGGTCAGCGACTATGGCGACTCCGGGCGAGTGATGCGCGTTAGGGCCCAAACTAGCCCAGGGCTCATTAGTCAGCCCTAACTATATGGTATTGAGCCATAAATTGACTTGTCTCTTAATTAATTTTGGCTAAATTATTTTTATTTAAGCAAATTGGGAGCTAAACCCCAAGGGCTGGCCAGATAGCCTAAATAGCTCGGCTCTGGCCACTTTGGGAGCCAACAAACGCCCTTTAACCTTTAGGCGGCTCAAAGCCCAAAAAAAAATTTTTAGCCACAAACCGACTATTTTTTTATATTACGCTACTAAACAGGCTAAAACAAAATAATCAATTCTAATCAGTTAGAAATTTTCAACTTTTAACCCGCCTGACCTCTCAAAAAAATGTCAAAATATTCCTTGACCTGGTTATAAAAATATCGTATCATAGTCATAATTTATTTTAATACGCTGGCTTGGCCTTAATTTCGCCCAGAGGTTTTGGGGATCCAAATGGCTAAGCTAAGCGATTAAAATAACCCTTTTGAGGCTTTTCGGGATTTGTCAATAAATCGCTTGGGCCCTTTTGGGAGTCAAATTTTCCAGAAGGTTTTAGGCCAAAAATCCTGGCCCCTAGTCCCTCTTCACCCGTTTTGGGTAAGTTTTGGCCAAAAAAAACCACCAAAACCCTCGCCTGGCCTTTTGGAAAAAAATAAATTGATCGGCTGAGGAATTTTTTTATATTGTAGTATAAAGAAAAAAAATAAAAATCTTAATCATGTATTTAACTAAAAAAAACAATTTAAACTAAAAAGAGAAAAAAGTCGGACTAAAAATAGGGGCGGAATTCTGGATTTATTTTGGGATATGTCAAAAAATCTTGTTGACAAATCCCCAGTAATCCAGTAACCTTGGATCAGTCCAGAAGAATTAAATGGCTGACCTGGTTTCCTTTGTGTTTAACGAAGGCGTACTCCTAAATTTTACCTCTGGCTTGATATGCTCAATTTAATCATTAATACAAAAAATATATCCTTATTAGGAATAAAGCGAGAGTTTATATAAACTTTCGCGCAAACTGTCCTTTTACGCTTGACCCCAAAGGTCAGGCCACCCTTGGAGCAGGTGAGATTATATGGCAAACAACACCACAAAGTCTGGCGCCGTGATGGTCATTGGCGGCGGCATAGCTGGTATCCAGTCCGCCCTGGATCTGGCGGAAATGGGCTTTTACGTATACATGGTCGAAAAAGGCCCAGCCATTGGCGGACGCATGGCCCAGTTAGACAAGACCTTCCCCACCAATGACTGCTCAATTTGCATGATCTCCCCAAAGTTAAACGACGTCGGCGGACACATCAACATTGAGATACTGACTCTGACCGACGTTCTTTCGGTCAAGGGCAGCGAAGGCGACTTCTCCGTTAAGCTACGCAAAAACCCCCGTTACATCGACATGAGTAAATGTATCGCTTGCGGCGAGTGCGCCAATAAATGTCCCAAAAAGGTCAGCAACTATTTTAATGAGGGCGTGGACACCCGCAAGGCCATCTATGTCGAGTACGCCCAGGCCGTGCCTCTGAAGTTTTCCATCAACGCCGAAGAGTGTATCTACCTGACCAAGGGCAAATGCGGCAATTGCAAGAAAGTTTGTCCCGCCGACGCCGTCAATTATGAGGACAAAGCCGAGGAAGTGACTTTACGGGTTGGCTCGGTGGTCGTGGCCTCAGGTTTTGACGTCTTTGATCCCAGCGTGGCCGACACTTATCGTTACAGCCAATGGCCCAATGTCATCACCTCCATGGAATATGAGCGGATCCTCTCCGCTTCCGGTCCTTTCCAAGGTCACCTCGTCCGTCCCAGCGATCATAAAGAGCCCAAGAAAATCGCTTGGCTCCAGTGCGTGGGCTCCAGGGACATCAACAGGTGCGACAAGCGTTACTGTTCGGCGGTCTGTTGCATGTACGCCATCAAAGAAGCGGTCATCTCCAAGGAACACGCCTCAGACTTGGAGGCGGCCGTTTTTTACATGGATATCCGGACTTACGGGAAAGATTTTGAAAAGTACTATAACCGGGCCCAGGACGCTGGCGTGCGGTTCGTCCGTTCCCGGATCCACACCCTGACCCCGGCCCCCAATGGCGATATCATTTTAGAGTACATTGACGACGCGGGCGAGAGGCAATCCGAGGTCTTTGAGTTGGTGGTCTTGTCGGTCGGCATGACTCCAAGAACGAACCTGCCTGAATTAGCCGCCAATTTGGACATTGATCTCAATGAGGATGGCTTTATCCAGACCCAGCCCCTCACCCCCATCAATAGCACCAGAACTGGCGTTTTCGCTTGCGGGGCCGTGAATGAGCCCAAAGACATCCCCTCGACAGTCATGGAAGCCTCCGCGGCCGCCGAGGCCGCGGGCCGGGTCATCGCGGAAGCCAAGGGCACTCTGACCAAGAGCAGAACCTACCCACCCGAGCGCGACATCAAAGACGAGCCGCCCAGAATTGGCGTCTTCATCTGCCATTGCGGCATCAACATCGCCTCGGTCATCAATATTGAAGAGGTGGTCAATTATTGTAAGGATCTGCCTTTTGTCGAGCACTGCACTAACACGTTGTTCGCCTGTTCGGCTGACTCCTTAAATAAAATCAAAGAAGCCATTACTGAGCATAAACTTAACCGCTTGGTCGTGGCCTCCTGCACCCCCAGAACCCACGAGCCCATGTTCCGGGAAGCTTTGGCTCAAGCTGGCTTAAACAAGTATCTCTTTGAGATGGCTAACATCCGTGACCAAGACTCCTGGGTTCACCAAAAAGAGCCGGTCAAAGCCACCCAAAAAGCTAAGGCTTTGGTGCGCGGCGCCGTGGCCAAAGCGGCCCTTTTGGAGCAGATGTATCAAACCAAGATGGGTTTGACCAAGGAAGCCTTGGTGGTGGGCGCCGGCGCCGCTGGCCTCAACTCGGCTCTCTCCATCGCCCAATTAGGTTACCCGGTTCATCTTTTGGAGAAGACCGACGTTCTGGGCGGCAATGGCCCCAAGATCTTCTCCCGGGAAAAAGACGTGCGCGGCTATGTGGCCAAACTCATTAAGGACGTGGAAAACCACCCCTTAATTAAGATCTACAAAAACACCGTGCCCAAATCTTCCCACGGCTTTGTGGGCAATTTTGAGACCAAGTGCCTGGGCCCCAATGGCGAGTTCACCATTAGCCACGGCGTGACCGTTCTCTGCGCTGGCGGGCACGCGCACAAACCGGCCAGTTACCTCTATGGGGAAAACCCCAATGTCCTCTTGTCTTTGGACATGGACGAGCTCTTGGCCACCAATGACCCGATCATCAAAAAGCCCAACCAGACCTTCGCCTTTATCCAATGCGTCGAGTCCCGCGAGCCCGATCGGCCTTACTGCTCCAAGATCTGCTGCACCCACTCCATTGAGAGCGCCTTAACCATTTTGGATCGCAATCCCGAGGCCATCATCTATATTCTGTGCCGGGATGTCCGGACTTATGGCTTTAGGGAAAAACTCTACCAGGAAGCCCGGAGCCGCGGAGTCCGTTTCATTAAGTATTGCGTGGATTGTGGCAAACCCGAAGTGGTGGCCGGAGCCAACGGCAAGCTAAACATCACCATTAAGGATCACATCTTAAACCGGCCCATTCTCATTGAGGCCGACTACCTGACTCTAGCCACGGGCATCGATCCCAACCCCATGCGGGAAGAGATTGTCGAGGTCTTCAAAGGCCAGCTGTCAGCCGAAGGGTTCCTATTTGAAGCCCACATGAAGTTAAGGCCGGTGGATCTAGCCACTGACGGTCAGTACCTGGCCGGTTTGGCTCACTATCCCAAGCCTTT
Organism: Deltaproteobacteria bacterium; assembly: GCA_031270705.1. Taxonomy (GTDB): domain Bacteria; phylum Desulfobacterota; class Desulfarculia; order Adiutricales; family Adiutricaceae; genus JAIROO01. Next base: position 16,837 of record JAISWW010000219.1, on the reverse strand, counting down.
AGAGGAGACCATTGTTCAGGCCAAGGCTTCGGCGGCCCGAGTGGCGACCATCCTATCCAAAGACCATATTATGGTCGGCGGGGTCATCGCCGTGGTCAATCCCGAAAAATGCGCCGTCTGTTGCACTTGCGTGAGGGCTTGCCCTGTCCAAGTGCCCAAGATAGTTCGCAACGAAGTAGATCCGGCCTTGCGCGGCCACGCCTTTATGGAGCCGGCCATGTGCCACGGTTGCGGAGTTTGCGTCTCCGAATGCCCAGGCAAAGCCATTAAGTTCCAGTTCTTCACTGATGAGCAACTTTTGGCCAAAGTCGAGGCCATGGTGCAAGAGAAAAAGGCCAAACCAGCCTGACCAATATCGCCAAAGGGCTCAAAAAGCCCTTTGGCCTTCAATATTGACCCTTTGAACCCTTGAGGCACAGCTTAAGGCGACCACAATCGCCTAAGGGAGTCGTAAATGAGTGATTTTGAGCCCAAAATAATAGCTTTCTGCTGCCAATACTGCGCGTACAACGCCGCCGACACGGCTGGCTCCATGCGTCTACAGTACACGCCTAACGTAGAAATTGTCCTGATCCCCTGCTCCGGTCGGTTCGATGTCATCTTGGCCCTTAAAGCCTTGGAAAGCGGGGCGGATGGCGTTTACGTAGCCGGTTGCTTGGAAGGCGGCTGCCACTTCCTGGATGGCAACATCCGAGCGAGAAAACGCGTCGTCTACCTCCAAAACGAGCTGAAAAAAATTGGCCTGGAACCGGAACGTTTGGCCATGGTTAACGTGTCGGCCTCTCAGGGGCCACAATTCGCCGCCTATGTTGACGAGTTCGCTGGCGTTGTCAAGGGTTTGGGGCCCAGCCCTATCAAAAAACATCTGGCGGCCTAAGGGTCCCAGTCCCGGAGTGGAGAAGACTGATGATCATTTGCGAAAGAAAGCCAATTGATGAGATAAAGAGTTTCATCGATGGCAAGAAGAAGGTCCTTTTGGTGGGTTGCCGAGGCTGCGTGACTGTGTGCAACGCTGGTGGGACTAAAGAAGTGGAAATCTTAGCCGCCCTTTTGCGCTTAGACGCCCAAAAGGACGGCAAAGAGCTGACCGTGGACGAGTTCACCTTGGAGCGTCAATGCGATCCAGAATACGTCGATGAGCTAGCTGACTTGGTCAGCAAAGGCTACGACGCTATTTTGTCAATGGCTTGCTCAGTTGGCCCCCAGTTCCTGTCCAGAAGGTATCCGAAAGAGCGGGTTTACCCCTCTTTGAACACCTGTTTCATCGGCGGGGCTTTGGCTCACGGCGTTTGGGCCGAGCATTGTCAAGCTTGTGGCAACTGCGTTATCCATATTTATGGTGGCCTGTGCCCAGTTAGCCGTTGTTCCAAGAGCATCATGAATGGCCCTTGCGGTGGCTCTTCTAACGGAGTTTGCGAGATCTCCAAGGAAGTCGAGTGCGTTTGGCACCTCATCGCCAGCAAATTTATGGATGAAGGCCGCTTGGCGGAGTTCGCCCCCATCCAACCTATCAAAGACTGGTCCAAATCCCGCGATGGTGGGCCCAGAAAGATCGTCCGGGAGGAGCTAGTTAAATGACCCGCGAAATCAAAACCAAAAGCAATCTGGAAAGAGTCCTGGCCTCCGGGGCCTTCGCTGTCACCGGCGAGCTGGGGCCCCCCCGTAGCGCTGATGGATCGGAAGTCGCGCATAAGGCCAAACACTTGGTGGGCAACGTTGACTCGGTGAATATCACCGACAACCAAACCGCCGTGGTGCGCATGTCTTCAATGGCGGCTGGCCTTTTGGTTCAAAGGGAAGGCCTGCAGTGTAACATGCAGATGGTGACCCGCGACCGTAACCGCATCGCTATCCAGTCCGATATCATGGGAGCCTACGCCTTAGGTATCAATAACCTTTTGTGCTTAACCGGCGACCACCAAAAGTTTGGGGATCATCCCCAATCCAAAAACGTCTTTGACATGGACGCCATTGGCCTAATCCAAGCGGTCAAATCCATGCGCGACGACGGTCGACTCTTAAGTGGCCAAGAACTGCCCCCGGAAGGCCGGCCCAAAATCTTCATTGGCGCCGCCTATAACCCCTTCGCGGATCCAGAAAAATACCGCATTCACCGCACCGCCAAAAAGGTCGAGGCGGGCGTGGATTTTCTGCAAAGCCAGTGCATCTATGACATGCCGCGTTTTCGGGCTTTCATGAAAGAGGCCGTGGACATGGGCTTAACCGAAAAAGCCTATTTTATGGCCGGCGTCACGCCTTTCAAAAACCTGGGCATGGCTCGTTATATGCAGAAAAACGTGCCGGGCATCTTGGTGCCGGATGATTTCGTTAATCGTCTCAAAGCCGCGCCCAAGGACAAACAAGCCGAGGAAGGCATGAAGATCGCCGCCGAGCAGATCGAGGAATTTAAGACCATGCCCGGCCTTAAAGGCGTCCACTTGATGCTCATTGAGTGGGAACACATGGTTCCGGAATTTGTCAAACTTTGTAACCTGACTCCCAGACCATAAAAATAGCCCATAAATAATAGGCCAAAAAACGCGGCTCTAATCTTTTAGCCCGCAATCTCCTCCGGCTGGCCCTAAACCAGTCAGCCGGTTTTTATAAAGACCCCCCATAGGCGCGCCTATGGGGGGTCATTTTTTTAAAAGTCTTGTCCCTTCTGGAAGACAAATATTCGGCCAAAGCCACCCACAAACCCCAAATAAACATTAAAAGCGCTCTAAAGATAGGCTCCAGAAACTGGAATGAGGCGCAAATTTTATCTTGTTGACCCAGCTCTTGACAGAAATCTACTTTTGTGAAAGAATTCTAAAAATTGTTTTTAGTCAGGCCACGTTGTTAAACTCAATTATTTGCCTTAAGTCTTTTTCCCGAAAGGCCCTGGGGATTGTTTTTTTTAATAAAAACCAGGGGTTACTGGGAGAGAGACTAAGAGTTTAATCATGGCCAGGAGTTAAAACCTTCTGGCCCAGAAAGTGACTTTTTGACTAATGTCAGCTCTAGACCCCAAAATTCTTAGCGTTTACTTCTCCTGGTCGGGGTTTAGCGAGGCGGCGGCTCGGATCATCAGCCAAAAATTGGGCGCGGATACGCTTGAGCTTGAGCCATATGAGCCCTATCCTCACGATTACGCTCAGTGCCTGGAACGAGCCAAATACGAGTTGACCAAGGATCTTCGGCCCAACCTCAAACCTGGCCCCATCCTCGATCTCAGCCCCTATAAGATTGTTTTTTTGCTTTATCCCAACTGGTTAGGCTCTTTGCCGCGCTTGGTGGTCACTTTTTTGGAGACCTTCAATCTTAATGGCAAGATCCTCCTCCCAGTTTGCGCCAATGGCGGGGGCAAGGCGGGTCGCTCCTTGGAGGAACTGACTGAGCTGGCCCCGAAAGCCATTTATCTGTCTAGCTTATCCATTAGGCTCTCTGACGTGAACTCTCTGCCCAGAAAAATTAGTTACTGGCTACGCGATCTGGATCTCTTTCCGGCCCTGGGTCGTCCTCTCATCGCTGACGAAAACAAGCCCTTAGAGACATGGTAAACTTGGTAAACTTGGTAAACAACTTGGAAAACTTAGTAAACTATCTAAAATTCTAACCGCTAAGTTCCGCCCCGCGCTTCTAGCCGACTTTCTAGCCGACCTTCGTGGTTCCCAATAAACCCTTCTGCCCTATTTTCCGCCCCAACAAAAAGCCAAAAATAGGCGCTTATTATTATTTAAATATTAAATTAATATGTTTTAAGTTAGCTTATAGACCATAAAAATGAGGTTTATCTCAATTGCGGGCCGTAAAACTAATGGGCACCGAGAGATCCAAATCATTGAGCCCTAAATCCTTGGGAATGGGCGGAAAAGGCGAGCAACGTTTTAGCAAGGCCAAAGCCTCATCGTCCAAAACCGCGAAACCCGAGCTAGCCACCATCCGAGCGATCGAGACCCGGCCATTAGCGTTAACCCGAAAGCTAACCTTGACCACGCCCTTTAAGCCTCTAGACATGGCCGCGGTGGGATATTTTTTATATTGGTTGAGGCGACGGCTGATCTGGCTTTTGTAGGCCGATAAGAGATCCGGGTTGCCCCGCCCGGTTCCGCCGCCCACCCCGCCAGATCCAACGACGTTAGGATTGGGATTAGGTAGCCCCACTAGAGCTGGAGCAGGCTTGGGCCGAGTTTTTTTCACCACGGGTTTTTTGTCTGGAGGCGGCGGCGGCGGGATAATGGCCGCTTCCTGGGACTGGCTTTCCACCACTTGTGGTAAGGGTTCAGGTTCCGCCTCTGGTTCTGGCGGAGGCTCTGGGGCGAGAGGCTCGAGAGGCGCCTCGGGCGTTTCCGAACCTAAAGGCTGGCCGCCCTCAGGATCGTAATGGGCAAAATCCATAACCGCGAGAGGCGTATAGATAGGCTGATTTTGATTTTCGGTTAAATACAAGGCCAAGACCAAAACCAAAATATGGGTAATGGTAGACACCGTAATGGCTAGGCCATACCCATCGTTTTCTGGTTTAGAAGAATTAGTCATAGCTAAAAAAAGGTCTTAAGCCTAGTCTTTAACGCGGTAGCCAAAATTCCTCTCCCCCGGTCTTTAAGCGCCTTAATTTTTAGGGCCTAAATCCGAATCTAAGGCCTTCTCTTCTGAGTCAGTTAAAATTTTCATCATTTCCGCGGCTTTGGCCTTAGCTTCCGCCACTTCCCCTGGATCCAAGCGCGGATCGCGAATGGCTTGAAATCTAGGGCCAATAAAACGGTTAAAAAAACGAAAAGTCGCTGAACGGGCTTCTAGCTCGGCTTTAATAAACCTTAGGCAACCATGGCACTCGGGATTGGCCGCGGCGTAGGATTTGACTGGCAACCGATTGATAAAGGCCAAAAAGCGCATACCCCAAACCAAAGGCTCCCTAATGATGGGAAACCACCAGTATTTTTGGTAAGTCAAACGCATTAGCTGGATCATGCAGATCCGGCAAGAGGTTGGCAAATTTGGGTTGACTGTGGTCATGGCTTAGTTGGGTTTAGGACTTCATTTAACTCATCTGCCGGAATTTTATAGCTATAAAACTGGCCAAAATAGTTCTGGACGACTTTCTTCATATCGACCTCCTTAAAAAGATCCGGGTAAAGCTGGGAACCTAGCCAAAGGGGCATCATCGCGCCTTCGGCGCTCCGAGCGAACCACACAAAAATTCCTTTGGGGCAAGCGTAAACTCGGCCATTTTTGACCGCCGGAACTTCGGCCAGGACTGGATCCGCCAAGATATCCAGGCGATCGATGGGGCCAGAGGAAAAAATAACCTCCGGGGCCATGGAAACAATGGTCTCAGGATCAATAACCGCGCCCATCTGGCCAGTATCCTGGTAATCGGCGGCTAAATTGACGCCCCCCGCCGCGCTGAGATAATGATGAGAGATGTCTTTGTTGTTGATGGTGCGGTAAGCGCTCCCAGTTCCATAGAGAAATAAAACTTTAAGCTTTTTTTCTGTCGGGAGAGAGCTAGACAGACGAGCGGCCAAAGCCACGTTGCCTTGGTAATAACGGACAAACTCCCCAGCTCTTTGGGTTTCCAAAGGGCCCAGAATTTGGCCGATTATCGTAAAGGACTGGCTTAACTCCTCAACCGAGCGAAGACCATTGACCGCCACAACGCTCACCCCGGCCCCTCGGAGCTGAGCGCTTTGGTCATCGCTTAAAAACATTTGGGTGGGCCCAAAAAGAACTTGCGCCCCGGAAGCGATGACATCCTCAATAGAGCGGCTATCGAGGCCTTTGGGGTTAGATTGATGGAGATCCGGAAAAACTTTTTTAAAGTAATCGCTAATCCCCGCCCGCGGAAAAGCCACCACTTTCCCGCCCCCTCTGGTCAACATCTCGGTGACCTGACAAAAAGCCGGAATGATGGGGGCGACCCGAAGCACTTCCTGGGGGACAGCCACTTTTTGGCCCAGGCTATCTTCCACTAAGCGCGTCTGAGCCCCTAGCCTAGGCGAATCCCAAATCAAAAGCCCCAAAAGAATCGTCAATAAAATTCTAACATAAACTAAGCTTTTCATGGCCAAATTATCCTTGTGGCTAAAAAAATCGTTTAAAAGTAGCCTGGCCGGCAAACCCGAAAATCTTCCCCCGCCCCAGGCCATTTCAGAACCGAAACCGGCGCCCCATAAGCGGCGGAAAGGTTTTCCGAGGTTAAAACGCTCTCATAAGGCCCCACTATGAGATTGCCGTTAGGGAGGAGGAGTCCGGCTTGGCTCGCGCATTGAAAGACATGGTCGGGATAATGGGTGGTGAGGACTACGCCTAAACCCGCCTTAGCCAAGTCGCGAATGATCTTTAAGACCTTGACCTGGTTGCCAAAGTCGAGATTGGAGGTCGGCTCATCCATCATTAAAAACCGCGGTTCTTGGGCCAAAGCTCTGGCGATGAGGACAAGTTGTTTTTCGCCGCCGGAAAGCTCGGTAAAAGGCCGCTCCCGTAAAAAATCGATCCCCATGCGCGCCAAGGAGATATCGGCGGCTCGCAGATCGGCTCGGCCTGGACGCCCCCAAAAACCCATATAAGCCGCCCGCCCCATGAGAACCACGTCCAAAACCCGAAAAGCGAAAGGCGTAAACTGGGCTTGCGGCACATAAGCCATGAGGCGAGCTCGAGCGGAGCGACTTAAAGACTTTAGATCCGCGCTATCTAAGCGAACCCGGCCCGCCATTAAGGGCAAAAAACCTAAAATGGCCTTAAACAAAGTCGTTTTGCCAATGCCGTTAGGGCCCAAAAGGCCAAACGCCTGGCCTTGGGGGATAGTGGCGTTGACCCCGGCTAAAATGACCTTGGAGCCGTAACCGCAACTTACGTTTTCCAGAATCAAATCCACGTTTTGCGACCCAAACAAAGAATATAGATAAACAAAGGAGCGCCCACCAAAGAAGTGACAATGCCCACGGGCATTTCCCCTGGCAAGGCCACGCGTACCAGGCTATCGACAATCAACATGAATAAGCCCCCACCCAAAACCGCGGCTGGACATAAGCGCCCAAAATTAGGCCCCACCAAAAAGCGCGACAAATGGGGAATGATTAGGCCCACCCAGCCTATTAAGCCGCATAAAGCCACAGCGGAGGCGGTCAATAAGGTGGAGCCAATAATAATGACTAGCCTTAAGCGCTCATAGCCCACGCCCATGGACTGGGCCTCTTCCTCGCCAAAAGCCAAAGCGTTGATTCGCCAGCGAGTGAGCCACAAAGGAATTCCGCCCAAACAGAAAGCCAAAGCCATGACTGAAACATTGGGCCAGGAGCCAGCGTGGGCGAAACTGCCCATGAGCCATAGAACCATGGAAGAGAGAGTTTGATCGTCTACGCTCAAATACTTCACAAACGAGCCCAAAGCCCCAAACAAGGCCGAGACCACGACGCCCACCAAGATAAGAACTAATAAAGATTTCCCGTGACTGACCAGATGAGTGACAAACAAGACTAAAAACACCGCCAATAAGCCAAAAACAAAGGCCATGAAATGTAAACCCAAAGTCGGTAGGCCCCAAGAGATAGCTAAGGTGGCTCCAACGCCGGCTCCGCTGGAAACCCCTAAAATGTCTGGAGAGACCATGGGGTTACGGAAAAGAGCTTGGTAGGCCGCGCCCGCCAAAGACAAAGAGGCGCCCACCAAAAAAGCCATGAGAATCCGCGGTAGCCTAATGGCGAAGAGAACCACCTCCGAGCGCCTATAAAGAGGATCCACTTCTTGCCCAGTCAGTTTGAGCCAAACAAGTTTTAAGGTCTCCTCCAAAGGAATGTTATGGCTCCCTAAACAAAGGCTAATGGCGATGGTCAGGCCTAAAGCCAAAACCATGGCCCCTAAAGCCAAAGCGTCGCGCGAGAGTCCGGCCCAAAAGCCTCGCCTAGCCAAAGTTTGGGAATAGGCCACGCTCAAAAACCCTTAGGAGGCCATTGGCCAACTGTTTTGGCCCTGGGACAAAAACCTAAAGCCCCAAAATCATGGGCCAAAAACAATTTGGAAAATTCATAGGCTAAATCCGGTCGCGCCGTTTTTTTAGGAATAGCCAAAGCGTGGGCGATAGGCGAGCCATGGATGACCGTCTTTTCGTCAATCAAAAAATGGGCGGTGGCGTAAAGATCCGCCAAATGATCCTGGGAAAGATCCATAACCTCCGGCAATTGGGCGTGGATGAGGCCTTTGGCTTTAGCCATGGAGCCATAGCCAAAGATATAATCAAACTTAGGGCCAGTTCCGGGAGGGCCTGGTTTATCCAAAAGGAGGCGTCCGGGATGTTCCAAGAGCTTTTGGGCTAAGCCTTTTCGGTAATGGTCAGCTAAGGACATGGAAAGGATGGCTCGATATCCGCCAGGATCGGCTTTCGGATCAAAATGAGCGAAAACAGTTTGGGGATCGGTTAATTTGTCTTCCCAGTCGCTGGAATCAATGGAGCGCCCCTCGGTGGCTATGACGACCATCCGGTTCCCAGCGAAGACCACGTAGCCATCGACTTCCGAAGCTAACATGGTCGAAAAAAGAGAGTCATCAGCGAGAATGAGGACATCGAAATTCTCCCCGCTCAATTGCTTTTGGGCGCCAATAACTGAGCCCCCTTTGTCCAATTGGGCTAGAGAATCTGGATGGGCCGCGTTCCATTGATCCACGGTTTGGCTGGCTACGCCCATAGCCACGCCAGCGGTAAAAATTTTTAAGGTTGTAGTCATAAGGCCATCCTCTTAAGGGACGAATTAAACGAGCTAGGGCTTGGGGCGAGTCACCCCAAAGCCCATCGGCGTCCCCAGTAGCCAAAGGCTTCTGGGCGGCCATCTTAACTCGCTTGTTTAGAAATTATAAACCAAGCCCAGGTAGAAAGCCCTACCTAGCCTGGGGTTCGGGTCGCCATAATCGGCGAAGGCCACCTTTCATGTTATCTTAGGCATCAGCCATATGGCGCTAGCCAAGCGCCATTGCCCCTCAAAAACAATAAACTCAGTAGTTGTATATTAAAGCAACGTAAAAGTTACGGCCTGGCATATAATAATTGCTTGCCGCGTTGCGGTTGATATCAGGATTGCCATAAGCGTACAATCTATCAAACAAATTGTTGATATCAAGTTTGATTTCTAGATTGCCTTTGTCAGCGAAATCTATCAAGCCTTTCCGTATTGAGAAGTCAACTACAGTAAATCCTGGATAATGCAAGTCGGGATTGTAAGTGTCTGGAGTCATCATTGCCACGCTGTGGTAAACTTTACCCCAATAGCTAAAATTGAGTTTGGCGCTTAATTTTATCTTTGGATAACGGTAACGAATTCCAGCTCCAATCGTGGTCTTTGGGATGTAGTTCGCGTAGGTGTTTGTGTACCGTCCCCAATTGTTTGGATAGCCTTCTTTGTAAAGTTCCTCGTTTCTAAATAAATGCGATAAATTAAAGTAAGGAGTCAACTCAAAATTATCATAACCAAGTAATCCAGCTATATTGGAACTCAATTGAAGCTCAATACCTTCGCGTCTTTGTTTATCGGAATTTCTGACTCTTTGACGGTCTTGAATTGGATCCACATGCTGGTAAATGTAGTCCTTAGTGTAACTCCAAAAATAAGTCCCAGAAAAGTTAACATAAGCATGGTTAATGTCAAATCCAAATTCATATGAATCGGTGTTTTCGGCTTTATTCCAAGGAAATCCCCAAAAACCATAACTTTCATACCAGCCAGAGGTCAATTCCCTTGGAGATGGAGGACGAAAGCTGTGAGTCCAGTTAGCTCTTATCTTCAACCAATCAAGTGGCAAATAGCTGACACCCAGCGAGGGGGACAGATGGCTATAAGTTTGGCCACTTGCCCAACGGTCATATCCATAAACGTTTGGGTTAACTGGCGCAATATAATCACCAGGGTCAATTCTTTTATCAGTAACTTTATAATGGTCATAGCGTAGGCCTGCTGAAATAATTACTTTTTCATCAAGAAATCTAACATTGCCAACTAAATATCCAGCCAAATTTTTGAAATTTCCCGTAAGTACTCTTTTTTTCCCCCGGGTAAAGACGCCATTGTTCGCGTTATACGATGACGCGGTTCCTTCGCCAGTATCATAATCTAAGTAATCAAAACCACCAGTTAACGTAAAATTATCGCCTTTATATGTTAAACTTGTTTGCAATAACTTTCGATCAAATGAAGAAGCCATTGGAGTCGCGCCATCAATTTTTTGATCAACATTAAAAACTTCATTAAGGTTTTCGCCAAATGTATAGCTGACTTCCCAAGACCACCTGTCATCTTCTGTAGCCCCGGTATAGGAAAAAGTATTATTGATATTATATCTATCCGCGATAGTATTTGACATATAAAATAATGCGTTAGGGTCAGTAGGATCATAGTAAGCCGGCCTTTCTGCTTTATCAACTTTATAATAATATGTTGACCAACTTATTCTATGTTTACCATTAAATGTATATCCTAATTCACCCATTATTGACTGATTTTTTTGAACTCCAGTATGTTTAACTTTATAACCCTCACCATCTTCATAATCATCACGTTCAGTATAACCATAACCAATAGAATAATCGAATCCATTGACCAAACCATTTAGTTTAAGCTGGGTTTTATAGTGATTAAAACTACCTACGCCAAATTCCAAAGAACCTGACAATTTGTCTGGCCCGCCTTTTTTTGTAACCACATTGATGATTCCACCAGAGGAGGCGGCGCTATACTTAAGCATTTCTGGGCCACGCAAGATCTCAATTCTTTCAACGTTGACCAGAGGAATCTGAGTAGCGTTGCCGGTTCCGGTTCTGTGCCCATTAATCAGAAACATGACACGGCCATCTAGTTCTTTGCTTAAGTGATCAGTTCTAAAACCTCGAATTGTCATTAAGGTATGGCCATGATCAGTAGGTGTTTTATAGACGCCAATCCCCATTTCAGCCAGAAAATCGCTTAGAACTTCAGCCGATGAGTTTTCCAATTGTACTGAGTCAAATACCTGGCGATTGGTGGACTCAGCTTTTTGTTCAGTAGTCAGGGGAGGATTTACAAAAGTCGCGGCCACTTCCACCGGCGGCAGAGCCTCTTGGCCAAAAACTAATTCCGAGCCCAAGGTCAAAAATCCAAAGCTAGCCACCGCGACTAGCCATACAAAAGAAACCTTTTTCATCAATTTTCTCCAGAACTCTTATATATCCATATTAGTAATTATTAATATTTTTATGAACTAATAGGATAGTTATTGAAGCCAAATTACCTTGCGAATTAATCTGGTCGCTAATTAGAATAAAAGCCCAATTTTTTTATCCACGCGCCTCATAATCGCTTTAAAAAGGCAAACCCTCCTTATAGCCGCCAAAAATCTTTTTTAATTTTGACGAACAATTATAATTATTATCTCTAATTAAGATAATTTATAGAACATTAAAAGTCTTAATACATCTATGTACCTTCTTTAATTAAAACATGAACTTTTATTAATTTTCTAAGACTGGTTAAATGAAGCCAAATGATTAGAGAAGAGAAGCGGTAATTAAGAATAGACTTGATTAAAGGTGGTAAGTAAACTGTTTTTGAAGATAAAATATTTCTATTAACTTTAGGATTAAGCTTTTTAAATAAATCTATCCTAAAATTAAAAAATAAAAATACTAAAAATATATAAAAAAGAAATTTTTTATACGATATTAGAGAGAGAGAGAGAGAGAGAGAGAGAGAGAGAGAGAGAGAGAGAGAGAGAGAGAGCAAGAACCGTGCCAACATATAGTCGCTCATGAACTTATCAGCCTCGCCAGTCATAAAAATATTTTGATTCAACAAATTCATGATCTTTCCACAAAGACAGGCCAATAGCCGAGTCATCAGTCGGTCAATCTCTAAATAACTATGAGAAGTAAAAAATTTTAAGAACTTGGCCCAGAACCTCAAATTCTTCTGGTCAACGAAGTTAGAACGAGCCAATAGATCAAGGATTTTGGCCTCAGTTGCCCTGTAAGAACTGGGCGCAAGAAGTTAAGCCAAAAGTGAGCTCCAATGTCCAAGCCAAAAGTCTGGCTGGTTGGCCCCATATTAAAAGACAAATAAATAGGCTCAGTCTAACTGTTTTTTGAAGAATCAATGAATTGATTAATTAGCGGGGGTAATATTCTAGATATCCCCTCACCTTGGAAAACACGCCTTAACTACTTATTTTAGACCTAGGCCTCTTTTAAAAATACCCTAGCAAAGAATTTTTTCTTTGTCAAGAAAAATTAAAACATGACTTAAAATTTCTTTTGATTCATTATGTCATCTTTGACTTAGTTATACCTGAGCTATTTGAGCAGATCCTGGTTAAGGCTTAAATTCGTTTTGCTTAATCAATACTATTTTTGTTCCCTATCATCACGCGACTGGGTTTAAAGAACCAAAATAATTTCGGCTATATTTTTAATATTTTGTAAATTTAAGCTTAATTATTTACCTTTTGAATCTATTAGCTAAATATTTCTCAAAACTATTTTCCAAAAACCTGGGCCTCAACATGTTTCTTCAGGTCGAGCCAATGCCGATTTTTTATGTCTATTTGGGAAGCTTTTCTATGAGGTTTAGAGTCAGATGAGAAATTCAGCGCGTAAAATAGTATTGAAAATATATTTATCGTTATTTCACAAATAAAAATATCTATCTCAGAGGTGTTACCACATTATTATCAATGTCAAACAATAGAACAAGTTTACGACGCGCGAAAAACTAGGCTAGATTACTTCCTCTTGGCAACCATAAGGATGTAAAAATCTAGGCTATTGTCAAAAAAAATTCTTTAGCCTTAACATAAGCTTGAATTTGGGTCGCCAAAAAAAATTTGATTGGAAAGCTGTGAGGGGTAATGACTTAGAGCCAAATTTAGTCGCCGAACGCCTGGGAAAAGCGCGTATTCATCATCTCTTCCTTGGTCGTCCGCGTCACGGGCGACCAAGGACAGCGGTTTAGTTGATCAGTCGTTGGATTCGTTTGGGCTTATGTAAATATTTACATAAGCCCAATTATGACAAGCATTCCATTATGACAAGATTCAAGTCCAACATACTGAATTTACTTGGAATTTTCATTAAAATCTTGTCATAATTTTTTTAGCATTTCCGCCCGATGTTGCGTAAGATCCAGTAATGAGGACGATACAGAAAATTTCTTAGTCTACAATAACTAGACACTATTTAAAGCTATTCAGCCATTCAAGCAAATCAGCGTTAATATTCCACTCGGGGATTTGATCGTTAATATTACCTGAAACTTTTTCAATAGCCGTACGTTTCTGCTCAGTAATAACTCTAGCATACAATTCCGTAGTTTTAACACTTGAATGACCTAAAATATCTCTTATATAAATTAAATCAACACCAGCCTGGAGTAGATGGATAGCTCTAGTATGTCTTAATGTATGTGGGCTGATTTTTATAGGGTTTTTAAATAAATGGTTAGAACAAGCAATTAAATAATATTTATTTAGTATATGAGTAATTCCTTGACGCGATAACTTGTTTTTTGAATGATTAGTAAATAAATAACAGTCATTATTTTCTGAATTATTAAGTGAAAAATCATTCAAATATTTATTAAGTAAATTTTTCATCTTTTCGTCAATAGGAACAATACGAGTTTTATTTCCTTTGCCAGTTATTTTGATATAAATATCATTATTGTTGAAAATAATGTTGGAAACCTTTAGGTCACAAATTTCTTGAACTCTGGCTCCAGTATCATACATTAAACTCAGTAAGACTAGATGTTTCCTTTCATTTTTGATGATTGGGTTAGGTTGATTTAAAAGAATTTGTAAGTCTTCGGAGGTAAGAAAATCAACTGAATTTATAGTAAATTTTTTAGTTTTAATTGAAAGTATTTCTTGACATTGGAAAATTTTGTCTGGTTCGTTGTGTTGTACATAGGAGAAAAATGAATGTAAAACAGCCAACCGTTGATTACGGGTTCTAATATTACTATTATTTTCAGTTTCAAGCCAGTTTAAAAAATCTAAAATGAAAGATTTAGTTATATCTTTAATTTGTAATTTTTTTTCAGAAATATTCATTTTACTATTTGCAAATAAAAGTAGCTGTTTAAATGCGTCTTTATATGAGTTAATTGTATTTTTAGAGCAATTCTTAGCTATAATAAGATGTTGAGTAAAATAGTTAGATAATAATTTAGCAAAATCAGTCGGAGTCATCGTCCCATACCGTAGGAAAAATATTTTCAGCGAATTTATTAGTTTTACTTAACAAATCTGAGAAAAATTCTTGTGTTAATCTTACATATCTTTCAGTTGCTTGAAGATTTTTGTGCCCAATATAAACTGATAAAATAGGCAAAGAAACGTATAAATCAATTCCTTTTTCTGACATTTGTTTTAGTGAATGACAACAAAAAGTATGTCTTAGATCATGTAAACGTGGACCTTTAGATCTACCAAGATAAGGAATATTACTTTTCATCATCATTACTCTAAATACTCTGTTAATATTAGTTGGACATAATTGCTTATTGATTCCATTTCTAAAAATATACGTATTAGGTGATGAATTTTTGTGATTATCATCAATAAAGTTAGTTAACAACTCTTTCATTGATTCTGTAATAACAATTATTCTAGAAATATTATATTTAGAATTTACAATTTTAATCGTATTCTTTTCTAAATTAATACAATCAAGTGTAATATTTAAAGCTTCTGAAATTCTTAATCCAGTAGTATAAAGTAATCTAAATAAAATTGGATAATTACTCTTACTTTTAAAAAAATTATTTGTTAATCTTAGATCTTCTAAAGATTGTAATAATCTTTTTATTTGATCATGAGAGAAAATGTAAGGAACAAATAATGATTTAATTTCCCTTTGAATAGGTGGTACAAAACAATCAATAGACCTCTCCTTTAAGTATAAAAGAAATTGTCTAATAAGAGTATATCGAATAAAAGCAGAACGTGTGCATTCTGAGTTGTTTTGTGAAATATATGGTAATAATGTATCATCATCTAATTTAATATCAATTATATTTAAAGACTTTAAATAATTACAAAAATACTTCATTTTGCGGCTTTCGCCTATGTATTTAAACCCTAAAAAACGTTTATGGTTTATAAAATCTGTAATTAATTGTTCAATCGTTTCTATATTCATAATATTATTCTGTTTCTAAAGCGCAATTTTTGAGATTATTAATATCTATTTTGATATACTTTTTTGTCATAGCATCATCTTGATGATTTAAAACTGATTTAATAATAGGAATTGGGACATCACTTTCAAGCATAGAAGATGCCAGAGAAAACCGCAGAGAATGAGGTCCATGTTTTTTCCCTTTTGGAACGTTTATTCCTGCGAGCATTATGTATTTATTAAAAATTGAATAAATTGCACCAGATGTTAATTGTTTAATTGGATTAATTGCAGATAAAAAAATATTTTTTAAGTCGCTTTTAGGCCTATTTTTTGTGTAATCAACAATTGCTGTTCCGATTTCTTTTATTAAAGGTAAATTAAACTCTTTATTTGTCTTTATTTGATGTATTGTAATAGTATTATCGACCCAATTAATATCTTTATACTGCAAATGGGTAATTTCAGAGCAGCGAAGACCTAATTTTGAAGCTAATAAAAGAATAGCATAATCTCTTTGGCCAACTATATTGGCTCTGTCTATAGAATTAAGTATACTATTTATCTCATTAATTGTATAAATAGATTGTAAATTATCATCTTTATAGAGTCGTAATTTTGGTAATGATGAAGAAAGATCCTTTGTGATGTATTTATTATCATATAAAAAATTAAAAAACAATCTGAGAATGACAATATAATCTTTTAACGAATAAATATTTAAATATTGAAAATTTAATATGTATTGGTTTAATATGTCATAATCTACAGAATCAAAAGATTTTATATTATTATCAACTAAAAACTTAGAAAAATCAGATAAACGATGCTCAGTTAATGATAATCTTGATTTAGATAAACCTTCTAATTTTCTTAAGTTATAATATTCAGTTATTAAATTTTGGTAAACATCCGGTAATATAGTTTTTGGTAGATTAAATGTACGAATAGTAACAATTTTATTATTATAATAATCATCAAGTTTGTTTAAAGCTGCAATTAGATCTCTACATTGTAAATAAGTAAATTTATTTTTAAATATATTTATTAATGATAATCTAGTATTATCATCATAAATATCAATATTGTTAAGTACTGATGTATTACGAATGATTTCAAAATATTTCATATATCTATTAAAAAAATTTTTTTGATTTTGTCCTTGATAATTATCAATTAAATATTTATGAGTTTCGTCAATTAAATCAGACATATGAATTAAATCTTTCATATTTTATTCCTATATACGCAATAAATTTAAGAATATTTATCCTTATTTAGATACTTCTTGGTGCTTGTTATAAGAAACACCATTCACGTAATTTTTGAAAATAATCCAGCTGGCTTGACATCACTAGCATGAATCATGAATCAGAAAAATATTATTTTTTGATTCATGATCCGGGGGTGAGGCCAGGACTCAGACTAATAACGATTTTTATATTTTACCTCCAGAGTCGAAAATTATCAACAATTTTTTTTACCAAAAATTATGACAAGATTTTAATGAAAATTCCAAGTAAATTCAGTATGTTGGACTTGAATCTTGTCATAATGGAATGCTTGTCATAATTTGGCTTATGTAAATATTTACATAAGCCCAACAAAGTTGGATGAGGACTCCTATATTGTTCTTTACGAATGAGAGGTAAACCGCGTAACAATCACAGCAAATAATCCCTTTAAAATCCTTACCCAGGACATAATTAAGGACATAAT
>JAISWW010000119.1 GCA_031270705.1 Deltaproteobacteria bacterium | reverse complement strand
AAATCCAAATTAGCCTGGTAAATAAAACTAAAAGCCGCGTCCCGAGCCACAGCCACGGTCAAATTGGCTAAAGACCCTTTGGAGCCTGACAATTTGGGCCGATAAAAAGTCGTTTCAATGGGCAAAAGAGAGGTGACTGGCTCCTTGGCCAAAACATCGGCCGCTCGCTCTAGACGCTCATCCAAATCCGCTAACTCTTGGGCCTGAACTAAACCTAGATGGCGACTGGGTAGCTCAATGGCCTCGCGCCTTAAAAAACGCCCCCGCCACTTTAAGCCTTGAGGGAGACTCTTTTCCAAAAGCTGGGCGTGATTATCGCTAGCCACTTGGTTAGCCATAAAGCCCACAATCCGTAGATCCGGCTGATAAAGAGCCAACCCTAAAGCCATGGCCCCAAATGTCTGAGCCATAGCCCGGGCGTTAATGAGGAGTAAGACGGGCAATTGAAAGAGACGAGCTAGATCCGCGGCGGAGGGCTGGCCATCAAATAGCCCCATCACGCCTTCCACCAAAATCAGATCCGCTTCCCCAGCCGCTCGCCACAGAAGATCCGCGCAAAGCTCCTCGCCCACCATCCAAAGATCTAGCTGATAAACTGGCTGGCCACTAGCCCGCTCCAAGATCATGGGATCCAAAAAATCCGGTCCACATTTAAAAACCCGAACCCGGCGCCCGGCCCGAGAATGGTAACGAGCCAAGGCGGCGGTGACCGTGGTTTTGCCTTGCCCTGAGGCCGGAGCCGCTATCATTATGGCCGGGCATTTTCTGACTTCGGCTTGGCTCAAAGCTAAGTCCTAAAAATCGCTGGCGGCCTGGCCATGGGCCAAGCGAGCCAAAGCGTTGACCGAGGCGGCCGCGATATTGGAGCCGCCTTTGCGACTTATATTACATATAAAAGGAGCCGGAGCTTTTTGGCTTAACTCGCGCTTGGCTTCCAAGGCGTTCACAAAGCCTACTGGCCAACCTAATATTAAGAGAGGTTTGGGTCTAGTCGGCTCCTCTAAAAGCTCCAATAAACGAAACAAAGCCGTGGGCGCGTTGCCAAAAACCCAAATAACTTGACTGGGCTTGGGCAAAACCGCGAAAGCCGTGTCCACCGCCGCTTGGGCTCGGGTGCTGGCCTTGGCTTGGGCTAACTCCATTGTCTTGGGGTGGTCAATGAGACAAACCAATTCATTGGCGAAGGGGGCTAAGTTGCGCCTATTTATGCCTGAAAGAGCCATCCGCGTGTCTGTGACGATGGTGGCCCCGGCTTTTATGGCCGCGATCCCCGCTTGAAGAGCCAAAGGGCTCATGACCGTGTCTTTCAGGTAATCAAAATCAGCCGAGGCGTGGATCAGGCGCCGGATGAGAGTCCACTCGTCGGGCGGCCAAGAATGGCGACCAGCTTCCTGGTCAATGATCGCGAAACTTTTGGCCTCAATTTCATTTGGCCCTAAACGCCAGAAAGCGGTCATCCAACTATCCTTTTCTACCAGTCCATAAATAAGATTGAGCTTGACTATCTAAGCTAAAAGATGACCCGTAACTAACGCGACCTACAGCTATTCTTTCAATTCCCGTAATTAGCGGCCTTAGCTAGTCAGTATTAGGGGGCAAGTAATGTTGACCAACATAAGTAAAAGTAGCCTATTCATCTTAATCATGTATAATACAATTTTATAAGGTTTTCTTACAGAATATTCAGAAATACATAGTTCCATAAATTCAGAATAATAACGCGTCAAATTGCGCGGTTCATGGTCTTCGCCGACAAGCTGTTTTTGTTTAATTAAAGCAATTAATCGAATATTTTCTACCTAACCTTCTTTATATAATAACCTAAATACTTCCTCAAAGATGTGAGTAAGCGCGTATTTTAAAGGAATTTTCTTATCAGAAACTATTTTAATTGTTTTTTGACCCATTCATCAAACTCCTCCGGGGTTCTTTTAATGAACTCACCTCTTTCAGCTTGTTTCATAGCCTCAATGAAGTCAGGATGGAGGCGAACCAGTTCCCCATCTTCATTGGTAACCAATACGCCTGGTTCTTTCTTATCAACCTTTTTTTTATATTATCCTCCTTCACTCTTCAGATAAGCACCTATATTATACCTTAAATAGGCGAATTACCGCGTATTTTAAAGGATTTTTCTTATTAGAAACTATTTTCATATTTCATCGAGCCATTTATCAAACTCCTCCGGGGTTCTTTCAATGAACTCGCCTCTTTCAGCCTGTTCCAAAGCCTTAATGTAGTCAGGATGGAGGCGAACTAGTTCCCCATCTTCATTGGTAACCAATACGCCTAGTTTTTCCTTGCCAACCTTTTTTTTCAATTTGCCCTTTTTTTTCATCTTGCCCGCCTAACAAAAAAACCCCGGTCAATGACCAGGGTTCCCATTTACCTCGGCTTATATAAAAATGGGCCGCTTGGCGCTCTCCCAACGATCCCCTGGGTCGGCCACCTTCAGCGCAAGCGGGTCTTCTGGCTTGTCCTCTGACCGCCGCCTTCCCATGATCAACACAGTGGCGTAATTGGCGATCACGATC
>JAISWW010000212.1 GCA_031270705.1 Deltaproteobacteria bacterium | reverse complement strand
CTCATGGTTTACTACCCCGTGCCCGTCATCATCTGCTCGACCATCGCCAAAGCCGGTAGCCAAGCCGAATTAAGAAGCGATAAAATTGGGGCCGTGGACGTTATTGACAAGGAAAGCCTCAATCTCTACCAAGGTTTAGACACGGTCAAAGACATCCTAATCCCCAAGATTAGAGCCGCGGCCAGAACCACGGTGGCCAAAAAGACCAAAGAACAGGTCGCGGGTCTGTGAGGCGAGGGCATTTTTTTCTCGCTTTCGGGCTTTTGGTCTTAGGAGCGCTTGGGAGCCCCGTCTCTTCGATTCACGCGGGACCGGCTCCCTCATCAAAAAAGCCTCTAACTCAAGTTCCCCTCAAAAAAGCCCAGGTTATGGCCGAGTGGGCTCATGATCCCTCTTTATTCACCCAAGGCTTTTTTTTTGAGGCTCAAGATCTTTATGAGTCCGCCGGTCTTTATGGGCGCTCCAGAGTCATAAAGTATCGGCTGGGCGAACAGGTGACCGCGGAATGGCGACCCGGGGAGAAGTATTTCGCCGAAGGCGCGGTTCTAGCCGGAGAGACTATTTATGTCTTAACTTGGCGGGAGGGCGTGGTTTTTTGCTTGGATCCGCGGGATTTAACCTTAAAGGAAACCCGCTTTTTGCCCCAGGAAAGCTGGGGCTTAACATTTGATGGGGAAAAATTGTGGCGCTCGGACGGCTCGGATCGTCTGTGGCCCCATTCTCTCTCTTTAGCTAGCATTGGCGGGCCTATCAATGTTCGGGCTGGGAATAAGCCAATCAAATATCTCAACGAGCTGGAATATGACCCCCAATCGGGTTTGATTCTAGCCAATATCCTAGGGGATCCGCGCGTGGCCTTTATTGATCCCCAAACTGGCCAAGTGAAATTTTTTCTCGATTGCCAGGCTCTGGTTCAAAAATACGCCCCGAAAATAACGGAAGCGGTTTTAAATGGGCTGGCTTTGGACGCCGAGGGCCGACTTCACTTGACCGGCAAACTCTGGCCGAAAATTTTGCGCGTGGACTGGCCAGACTCGCGTTAACGAGCGCGCTGTGGGAGGCGTCATCGTGTCCATTCAAAAAACTTACTGGGATTTGCTTCTTGAGGCGACCCAAAAGGCTCTCGAAAAACATTATTTCGCCGTCTCGCGCCATGAGACTTTAGGCGAGGCCACCAGTTTTTTAGCCGAGGAGTTGGCTGGCCCAGAAATTGGCTCGGTGGGTTTTGGCGGCTCGGCCTCGGTCGGGAACTCGGATTTAATGGCCAAATTAAAGGCCAAACCTCATTTAAAGATCATTGACCGCAATAACCACGAGGCCTCGCCCGCGGAACGCCAAGAAATGAGCCGCCAATGTTTGCTCGCGGATCTTTTTGTGGCCTCGGCCAACGCCGTGACCCTAACCGGGGAAGTGGTCAACCTAGATAAGTTTGGCAACCGGGTGGCCGCCATCGCTTTTGGGCCCAAAAAAGTGGCTTTGTTGGTTGGGCGCGAAAAGATCCGCTCGGATCTGACCGAAGCCAAAAATCGCGTTAAAAACCTGGCCTCCCCCATGAACGCCCTGCGCCTAAAACTCCCCACCCCTTGCTCTAAAACTGGCCATTGTCACGATTGCCAAGGGGAGACGCGCATTTGCGGCGTCTGGCAGGTGGTCGAAAGATCCTTTCCCAAGGGCCGGATCCACATCCTTTTGGTCAACGAAGAGATAGGCTTTTGATTGAACCGAGCGATTTTGGCCCCTTTGGCCCAGAACATCTGCCCATCTTGGATCAAGCCGCCCACTTAGCCGGGGATCTGGTCTCAGAGTCTTTCCAACTGGATCTGGCCAATCATCGCCAGTGGCCAGTGGACACGCGTCACTATCTGGATCTAGCCCCGGACGAATTGGCGACCGGGGTTTTGGCCCAGGTTCTTTGTTATTGCCGCCGCGACCAACTGCCCAGCCAAAAACCGGATTTTTATCGCGTCTGTCTATATGATCCTTCAATCCTCGCCGTTTCCGTCCGCGAAAATATACCCCTCGCCACCCTTCTGACCTATGTCCTCACCCACGAGTATATCCACGTGGCCCGCTTCATTCGCTTTCTGGCTTTGGTCACCTTGGCCCCTGAGGAAAGAGACCAAGAAGAGCTTTTGGTTCATTCGCGAACGCGAGAGCTTTTAAAAGGCCGCGACCTTGTGGGGCTCAATAAATTATTGGATCTTTTTAACGAGAATCTTTTGGCCCTCGACGCTTTAGGGTCAGGGGCCAGGCTTACCGAAACCTAAAACCTCCCCAAAAAATCTTGCCCCAAACCGCGCTTATTATATTATAATGAACTACCAGTCGCTTTAGGACTAGCCAAGCCGCGGCTGGTCTCGGCCAGAGCCTTGGCCAAATCTGGCTATAATTTCTCTCTAGCGCCTAAATTATGGCTCTTAAAATGGCTCTTTTATTATAAATATCGCTCTTTTAACCAACATTTTCCGATAGGCTTAAACTTTTTTTGCGCCTCTTTTTACCTGGCGCTCGTTAGCTTATAGCCATTTAGAGTGGCCATTTTTCCCCCGCGTCCCTAGACATTTTTCCTAGAGCCTTGATCGCGACCATGACCGCGACCATTTAATAGCCGCTCCCAAAGGCTGAAACGCTTTTATTAGCTAATTACCGATATTTGACTATAATATCACTTATTATTGAACAATCACTAGTAATTAATAAGACGTAATATACTCACTTTACATAGTAGATTACTTCCGCTATCTTATCTAAGATAGCCATTTATTGGCTAATAACTATAAAACATATCAATGTTCCAGCCCCCTAGAGGGATAGCCAAGGCCTAATAAACCTGGTTCCCCTAGCTTTTTTAAGAGGCTATAAAGATGAAACTTGGCTCCAAAATAATTTTAGGCTTTGTGGCCACCTGCGCCATATTCGCCGTCATCATAACCATCGTCGTTTTCTCTCTCTTAGGGGTCAAACGAGAAAACAACCTTTTAAGCGCCCTCATTATGCCGGCCAATAACGAGTCGGCCAACGTCCTCTCCGGAGCTTCCCGCGGCGGC
The DNA here is from genome assembly GCA_031270705.1 of Deltaproteobacteria bacterium. Classification (GTDB taxonomy): domain Bacteria; phylum Desulfobacterota; class Desulfarculia; order Adiutricales; family Adiutricaceae; genus JAIROO01. Next base: position 1,277 of record JAISWW010000212.1, on the reverse strand, counting down.
CTCAGCGTTTTGGATTACGGCTATTCCGAGAACGAGGCCTCCATAAAGGATTTTGAGGCCTTTGACGTGGCCACTCTGGCCGCCTTGGCCAAACTGAAACGCTTGACCCAAGAGGGCCTAGCCAACCATAACCCTGAGGCTTTAGACTTATTGAGCTTGGCTGAGAGCCGTTATCAAGCTTATCGAGCGGAGGCTTTGGCTACCCCTCTCCAAATAAAAAGCGTCATTGAGAACCGGGCCAACGCTTTAAATTCCTATATCTCCTTGTCCCAAGAAGCCACGGCCTACCGCGATGACCAAATTAGGCGCCTTTACGCGACCATTAACGCGACTAGTGACGCGAGCCAGACCATAAATACCGAAGATCTTAAGCTTCGCGTCTCGCGCTTGGAAGCGGCCATATCCATAAAGGAGTTGGCCAGCGATTTTCAGCTCAATCTGGTGCGCGGCCTCTATTATCAAAACCCGAGCTTTTTGAGCCAGTGTCTAAAATCTTCCGAGGATATTCTGGCCTCGGCCCAAAAACTCTTGGACAATTCCCAGCAGCAAGCCAATAAAGATCAGTTGGCCAAGGTCATAGTCGAGGCCCAAAAAGCCCAAGTAGCGGCCTCCAACTTAAAAGACATTGTCATTAAGCGGATTGAGGGCAAAGTCAAAAGCGCGGAGCTCCAAAGCCAGACCTTGGAAGCCACGACCAAGCTCTCCAACTCCCTCACCGACATGACCATGGATTTTACCCTCGAAACGGACGCCTCCATTGTTTCTTTGTTTATGACCATGATCATTGGCGGGGCTGTGGCTTTGCTTTTGTCCATCATTTTTAGTTTTTTCCTGACCCGCAACATCACCCAAAACATCAATCAAGTCATTGAGTCTTTAGCCGAGGGAGCCCGGGAAGTCGACGAGGCCAGCGGAGAACTTTCCGAATCCTCCAATACCCTAGCCGAGGGAGCCTCGGAAAACGCGGCTTCTTTGGAAGAAACCAGCGCGGCTTTGGAAGAGCTCTCGTCCATGACCAAGCGCAATTCCGATAACGCCCTGGAGGCCAATTCCCTCATGAGCCAAGCCACGGAAGCGGTGGCCAAAGCCGAAAATTCCATGACTAACGTCATAACGGCCATGGAACATATCGCGACCTCGGGCAATGAAATCGGAAAGATCATTAAGACCATAGATGAAATCGCCTTCCAAACCAACCTCTTAGCCTTAAACGCGGCGGTGGAGGCGGCTAGAGCCGGGGAAGCCGGAGCGGGTTTCGCGGTGGTGGCCGACGAGGT
>JAISWW010000059.1 GCA_031270705.1 Deltaproteobacteria bacterium | reverse complement strand
CGATCACGCTTTAGCCGTTGAGGCTAGGAAAAAATTATCTCAGGAAGAAATAGATGAAGCCTTGCTGAAGGTGAATCCCAATTTAGGCCTCGCCCAGACGGCCTTAAACGCCATAATTTTAAAGGATTACCATGGCCCGCTACTGCATATGGCCAAAGAGATTATTGACCTGGGATTGGGCGTTTACAATTACGGCTCACAAGTTAAGGCGGCTTTTGGCCCGAAGTGGCTGTCAGGCCTGAACTCAGATTAAGGGTCACTCCTGAGGCAAAACCTAATGGGAGAACGGTTTATCTCTCTTGGGCTGTTTGCGAGCTACAAAGGCTTTTGGTGAATATTTTTATAAAATTTTAGAAATATAATTAAATTTAGATTTTTTTAATTGCTTTAAAGTCAAAAAAATTTTGTAATAACCTTAAATGATGCTCAAATATTTAGTTATTATATGGATTTCGGCCTGCCAATACTCCAACCCCCAAACCCGCTACATATATGATTCTGATAGTCTAGCCTCGAAACTTAAACAGAAAATATTACTCTTCAAAATGGAGTTCAAAATCTATGTTTAAGCCATAAATATCTCTAGTCCTTAGCCAGTTGGATGAGCGTCCAGGCGATTCAAGCGATAATCCCCCCAAAAACCCTAGCAATCAGAAGTTAGTTAAAATTTTTCTTTTATTTTACCAGGACAAGACAAAATCTTGACAAGGGCTCCTTATGATCCACTACAGGGAACATAAGGCCTAACAATTTTTAGGGTCAGACGTAAGGATTTACGAAGGGTTTCAGGAGCGAATATGCTAGACATCGTCAATATCAACAAAACTTTTGGCTCTAACAAGGTTTTGCGCGACATCAATCTAACAATCAATAAAGGCGAGATGGTGGCCTTAATTGGAGCTTCGGGCTCGGGCAAGTCCACTCTTATGAAACATTTATCTGGGTTGTTGGTCTCTGATAAGGGTTCTGGACGAATCGCCTTGGAAGGCCAAACGATTCAGGCTCAAGGGCGACTGGCCAAAGACGCGCGACGAACCAGATCTAAAATCGGTATCGTATTCCAGCAGTTTAATTTAGTTGGTCGCCTATCGGTGTCAACCAACGTCCTTTTAGGCGCCTTGGGGCGAACTCCTCTTTGGCGCTCAGTTTTTATGGCCTTCAGCGACGAAGACCAAAAATTGACTCGCGACGCCCTTCTTAAGGTGGGCATATTGGAAAAACTCCATCAAAGAGCCTCAACGCTCTCTGGCGGACAACAACAACGAGCGGCCATCGCCAGAACTTTAGTCCAAAAGGCTTCCATCATCGTGGCCGATGAGCCTATCGCCTCTTTAGATCCCGAAAGTTCCATCATGGTCATGGAGCTTTTAAAAAAGCTGAACCAGGAAGAAAAGTTGACCGTCCTAGTCAGCCTTCACCAAGTCGACTTCGCCCTTAAGTATTGTCCTAGAGCCGTGGCTTTAAGTTACGGCGGGATTATCTATGATGGCCCCAGCGAGCGCCTAACGGTGGAGAAGATGAAAGAGATCTACGGACAAGCCTCCTCCACCTTGTTCGGTTCTCTCCATACCACGGAAAACTCTCATGACGCGCCTCTTAATCCTCCCAAAAAATCTTTAGTCGCCCAAACAGAGCCCATTGTTCGAAATAATTTTAATGAGACTTATTTTCGCGCCTGATTAAAAATATGTTTCTTTATCTTTGTTTTTTATTTGTTTCTCTAATTATTGAGGAGTCATAAAATGCTTAATGTTTTATCTTTTAAAATTTCGAAAAAAACCTCAGCCAAATTTATTGGCTCTGGTCTTTTTTACTCAATTTTAGCGATTTTTCTCATTTCTCTCTTGCCCGGCCCAGTTAAGGCCCAAGATGTCATCAATTTCGGCGTTATCTCGACGGAATCCTCTCAGAATCTTAAGACCATCTGGGAGCCTTTTTTGGCGGATCTGAATAAAAAAACCGGCTTAACCATCAAGGCTTTCTTCGCCACTGATTACGCTGGCGTCATAGAAGGGATGCGTTTTAATAAAGTTCATTTAGCCTGGTATGGCAATAAAGCGGCCATTCTCGCGGTTGATAGGGCTGACGGCGAGGTCTTCACGCAGACCTTAGCGGCGGACGGATCCGATGGTTACTACTCTCACATCATAGCCCATGTTGACTCACCCTTAAAATCTATTGAGGATATGTTCAAAGAGGCTAAAAATCTTAATTTTGGCAACGGCGACCCCAATTCAACTTCTGGTTTTCTGGTGCCAGGCTATTACGTTTTTGCCGTTAATGGCGTGGATCCTAAAAAAGCCTTTAAAAGAACCCTGTCCTCAAACCATGAAAGCAACGCCCTTTCCGTGGCTAACGGCCAGGTGGACGTGGCGACCTGTAACAGCGAAGCTTTAGAGAGACTAGAGATCACTTTTCCCGATCAACGCAAATTAATAAAAGTCATTTGGACTAGTCCTTTGATCCCCAGCGATCCTTTAGTTTGGAGAAAAGATCTTGATCCAGCTATCAAGAAAAAGCTCAATGATTTCTTTTTAAATTATGGTCAAGACGATAGAGAAAAAGAAATCCTTAAAAATCTTCAGTGGCGAGGCTTTAAGGCTTCCAATAACGATCAACTTTTGCCTATACGTCAGCTCGAGCTATTTAAAGAGAAAAAATCCTTGGAAGATAGAGGCGAGCTTAATAGCGCGCAGAAGGAAAAACTGACTGAGATCGATAGCCAGCTTAAAGAACTGGAGACAAAATTGGCCGAGTTAGCGAAAAAGTAGGCGCGCTGTAGATTGAAAACCAAAACAATGGATAATTCCATGGGTCAAGTTAAAAAATTCGCCTGGCGGATAAGGAAGACATGGGTTTTTGGCTTGACCTTGATCGCGCTTTTAATCTTGTCTTATGAGGGAGCGGAAATAAAGCCATTAGAGCTGATCAGGAATTTCGACAACACGATCACTTTGACCAAAGGTTTTTTTCATCCGGATTTTACCGATATCAAAGTCTATCTTGATGAAATGATCGTTACCCTCCAGATAGCTTTGTGGGGCACAGTCCTGGCCGTCATCTGCTCAGTCCCCTTTGGACTCTTAAGCTCGGGCAATGTCGCCCCCATCTGGTTGCGCCATCCAGTCAGAAGGGTGATGGACGGTTTTAGATCCATCAACGAACTGGTCTTCGCCATGCTATTTGTGGCTACGGTGGGCTTAGGGGCCTTCGCGGGCGTCTTGGCTCTTTGGGTTCACACCACGGGCGTCTTGGCTAAGCTTTTTTCCGAGGCGGTTGAGGCCGTTGATCCCCAGCCTATTGAGGGTATTCGCTCAACTGGCGCGGGCCTTATCGCGGAGATTTGGTTTGGGATCCTACCGCAGGTCTTCCCCCTGTGGATCTCTTTTACCTTGTATCGTTTTGAAAGCAACGTCCGATCCGCGACGGTCGTGGGCATGGTTGGGGCCGGCGGGATTGGGGTGACCCTTTGGGAATATGTCAGAAGCTATAAATTCCCCGAAGCCTCGGTGGTTATGTTGGTCATCGTCGGGGCGGTCATCATCATTGATCTGATCTCGCAAAGGTTACGGAAAATGGCTATCTAAGATGACCGAGCGCTTTAGCGTTTATTATACGCCGGATCCAAAGTCGCCTTTATACCGAATCGGATCGGCCATCTTAGGTTACTGTGTCCATTCTGGGGAGAGTCTTAAACCGCCTTGGCCTAGTGATTTAACGACAGTTGTTTCTCGCCCGCTCAAGGCCGCGATCTACGGCTTCCACGCGACTATGGTCGCGCCGTTTAGGAGTTTGGCTCCAGCGGAAAGATTGGCTAGAGACTTGGAGTCGCTAGCCAAAAAGGCCGAGGCCATTGAGCTTGGCTCTTTGGAAGTGACTCTTTTGGAACCAGGTTTTCCCGCGTTAATTCCCAAAACTCCTAATTCGGCTCTCCATGAGCTAGAGGCGAGGCTAGTCGAAAGTTTCGCCCCCTATATCGCGCCTCTTACGCCAGACGATCTGGCCAGAAGAGAGCCTTTGAGCGAGCGTCAGAGAATTTTGGCCCGAAAATGGGGTTATCCTTATGTCTTGGATGAGTTTAGATTCCATCTAACCTTAGGCGATCCCCTAACCGACCAAACTCCCAATTTGAGTCCCAAAAACCGCGAATGCCTTGAATTTTTAAGGTCGCTTTTTAGTGAGGACATTTTAACCATAAGTCTCGATCGGCTTTGCCTCTGTCAGCAGAGTTCTAAAGAAGCCGCGTTTAAGGTCATTTTTGAGACTATTCTCAAGACAAATAATCAAAAGCGAGGGGCGGGCGCCGAAGGGATGTAGTAACCCTTCTCTCTCGCGCTTTTTTCAACCTTACTTTTTACAATGGATTGACTAGATTGCCTGAGCCAGAAATATTCGATAAAGCCCATAAGACTCCAGTCCCTAATGTTTTGGATATGGCCAGAACCTCGCGAGCCTTGGCCTTGGCTGATCCTGAAAGGTTAATTGAGCTCATCGAGGGTTTAGGTGAGATTCCCCCCTTTGAGTATCTAAGGGCGCCGCAAAAGGGTCTGGTCATGATTAGGG
>JAISWW010000231.1 GCA_031270705.1 Deltaproteobacteria bacterium | reverse complement strand
TCTTGGGCCAAATAGTTAGCCAGTTCCGTTTTGCCCGCGCCTGGAGGGCCATAAAACAGCAGCTTCATAGCCTGACGATCCTCAATCGGCAATTCAAGGGCCCGGTCACGCCAGCTTTTTAGGGTCGTCAACAAGTTAGCGATGGGTGGATCGCAGCTCAAGACCTCTACCCGGTATTGAGGAGGAACTTTGATAAGACAGTTTATTTGGCCAGAAAGTTCTAGATGGGCTCGCAATTGTTTTTTGAGCCAAGCGCGGGCCGTTTGATCGCTATCGAATCCACAAGCCACGGTTCTTTCGAAAGCCTGAGCTATAACGCCAGGACTTACGTCATACTCCTTAGCCAAAAGACGCAAAGAGTTTTCCGATAGAAGGTCAATCTCTGACTCGGATTGTTGGCCTCGCCAAATTTTAAGACGAGAGCGCGCTCCAAGCTTTTCAAATTTAACGCTTAAGGCAAAGCGCCGGATGACCGAGCTGTTGATAAGACTAGCGTCATTGACGATCCACAGACAAGTCGGCCCCTTTTTCTCCAGGAAGTCATCAAGCCAAACTTTCTGAGGCTTAGTATCCTCTCCGAAAAAAAACATTAAACCGCCTCTATTTTTTGACTCCAGAAGCTTGTCGGCCTCATCGACAATGAGGATGTCGCCTTTCTCGTTCCGTAAAAAATAGTGAGACATAATGAGGTTAACTCGGTGGATATTGTCTCTGACGTCTGGCATAACTTCAAAAGCCAGGCCTTTCGAATTGTGGGCCAAAAACCTTGCCAATTGGGTTTTACCCACCCCAGGAGGACCATAGAAAAGGATATGGGTTGGGGTTTTAGATTCGGCCACAATGAGACGCTTAAGCTCCTCCATGGTCAGGTTGTCCAGAAAAAAATCAGTTTCCGTCAAAACTGGCGCTTGAGCTGGAACAAGGCAGTCCAAGGTTTCGGTGGACTCGGGAAACTCAAAAAGGCGATAAAAACTCTCATCCAAGACTGGATAGGAGTTAAAAACGCTATTATTTCTAATAACGCCCAGTATAAAGAGTCGACCGGACAAAGCCGAGTTAACTTCAGCTCGGTTGGCTTCAAGCAAGGCCGAAAGTATAGGCCTGTTTATGACAGAGAAAGCCTTCAGATCATGATAGAAGAAATGACACGGGTTATCGTAGATATTTATCGCGAACAACAGCTTGGCCAGGTTCAGCTCTACCTCGTCGAGATCCAGCAATTTGGATATGGTTTGGAAATTTTTCTCAAGGCTAGTTTTCAAGGCTTGGTTTTTTAGCGCGTTGGCTTTCTTGGCCATAGCCGCTAAAAAGACCTCAATAACGGCTCCCTGGATCTGTCGCCCAGGATTAATGAAAAATTTCTTGACCATCTTTTCTTGGAAATCAAGATTACTAAAACCAGCAATTTCGTCAAAATGAGGGTCAAGAGCCAGGCAATTTTTGAGAGTGGTAAAATAATTTTCTTCGCCTAGTCCGATTTTTATGGAGTCAAGGGCGTGAGAGGAGAAGCCTCGGACGCTCATCAAGGCCCTATGGTTGTAAAGATTGACGTAATACTTAACCCACAGGTTAGCCTCAAGCGTGTTCAAGTCGCGAGAGTGTTCCAGAGAGATTTCGGTGGTACGGCGATGGTAACGCGCGCGTCTCATAGTATTCCTCAAGTCATTCTTGTCGTGGACGTTGTTGTAAAATGGGGAACGACAGACTAACTTTCAGCCTGGTCATTGGCCTTCCCTTTTAGTTCTTATCAGTAGCGGCTAACAATCAACTTACTTTTGTTAAAGGTTTTTGACTGTGACTGGGATTCCTAAATGGAATCTCCCTGACTTCCTTTTGGGCTTCCAAAACCTTGAAAACAAAACATCGACCTGCCATTAACCTAATCTTGTGACCGTTTCCCGACTGACGCCAGCCCAGACGGTCAGGTCATAATCGGCCTAAACGGCGAGAGCGATAGCCTTTGATCGGTATTTTCTGGATCCCGCGGCTCAATTTTTCCCACCTGGCCTTAATACATTAACCAACCAGTTTTAGTGAGAGTAGTTTTTTCAAGTTTGCCAAAAATTTGACCACACCCCGCGTCATTTTGAGACGATCAAGCGTTATTCATCCAGTTATAGACGCGAGGCGGTCTTGGGCGCTTTTTAAGACTCAATTTTGGAAGCTTGTCTTAACTACCTTTATCCCTTGATCCCAATCTTGGTTGAGGAGAATATAATGAAGCTCCAAACGGCCCTTACCAGTATCTAGCGTTTGAGGGTAGTCGACCAATTGCTTTTGATTGGATTCTGTGATCGGCATGACAACACAAACATCAATATTGATTTTGTTAGGTTGGGATCTTTCATATTTGGATCTTTCAAATCCAAAAATTTCATACCAGTCCGGGCCACTTGCGCTATCCATTAACTCCTGAACAAATACCGCGTAGGCCACGCTTTGTAACATAGCCTGATCTGGATCGTCAGCTCCAGTCCCCGCCTTAACTTCCATAACACAAAGATTCGTCACTCCCTTGACTGTTCTTCGAGCCAAAATGTCAATCCCAGCCCCAGTCTTGGGTAAAAGCTCCAATTTTTGAGCCGCCGCTAGAGGCGTTGGTAGCTTAAACCGGCAACAATCGGCGATTTTTACCGGTCTAACGCCAACCAAACACTCGATTTTGGAAGCTTTGTCGTTTTTTTCAAGTTCTTCCAGAAATTTTGACTCAAGCTCTAATTTGTGATAATTCCCGCATTGGATATCATTCTTATAATAATTCCTGAAAGCGGCGGCTTCCTTGCTCTGCCATTTTATGGGCGTGTTTGGCGATTCAGGGCTAAAAGAAGTTTTTTTGCCAACCAGCGTTAATTCATTGGTTTTGCTGTCAACCTTAAGCCCAGCCACTTCTAGTCCTTTATAGCGCAAACTGAAGAGGTTGGCTGAGCCTTTCGCTTCTCTTACTGGCATATAAAGAAACAAAGGAGCCAATTCGTGAAATTTTTCCTTATTGGCCTTAATTTTATCGGTGTTGCTAATGATTTCCTTGGCGTACTCATGGAAATCAGAATTCCACTTATCCCGACCGCTTGTTAACAAATGGCTGGCCTCGTTAATTTGACTGACTAGTCTCTCTTGTAGTAGTGTCATAATATAAACCTCATGTAGCCAATTGGCTCTCTAAAATGTTTCCAACAGATGGTTTTTCAGTCGATGAGCTCGACAGGCGTTTAACTCGATTCCTCTTGATTGGCTATTTTCGCTCCAACCGATCCAACCCCAGGCCTACCGCGCCTTAACCAGGGGCTAAAGCAAACAATATTTTCCTCTCGAAGAAAGTTTTTGGCCATTGCCTGGTTCCGGGTCGCTCCAGCCGTTCGGCGGCGTCTCTCCCACTCGGTTTTGAGTTCCTCGCGGGATATCCATTTTCCTTGGCGTATTTAGTGGCCAGGGGTTCCATCCCTAAAGTGGGCCTCCTGACCATCGCGGTAATTTTTTCGACCACCGGCGGATCAACGGCCCGCGCGACATGTTCCAAAGCTGTGAAAGCCAGGTTAATGCTTGTTAGTGAGTATTTGTCCATAAATCCCTCCATATAAAAGGGTTTAACTTTTTTTGCCGGGCTATCTCTTATGATTGTCTCAACCTAAACCGACAACCAATAACCCTCGCTAAACAGGTATTACGGTTTGAAGGCGGATAATTCACAGTTGGAAGCGGATTTTTTTCTCTGTATAACTTTTATTGACAAATGGCCTTAGTCTGGTAAGATAAAAGGAACCATGAGTTTTTTGGACAGGAGGGAATTAATGTTAGAGCTTAGCCAGCGTTACTGCCCTAACGAAAAGTGTCGCCTCTACAAGGTTACTGGAGCCGACAACAGGATAAACATCAGGAAGAGATACGGTAGCGACAAGCGGCATATTTTACTTTATTGTCGAGAATGTGGCGCGAGTTTCTCCGATACTACCGGTACCATGCTGTTTAGATCGCATTTAAAAGTAGAGGACATTCAAAAAATAATAAAACTTTCGACAGAACGAGCGTCAGTAAGATCAATATCAAAAGAATTAGGTATTTCAAAAGATAGTATTTGTAAAATGATATCTAAAATAAGCCTATACTGCGCTAATCTATTGTCAGAAATGCTTCAAGGTTTGGGCTTAAATGAGTCTCAATTAGACGAATTGATGTTATTTTTAAAGAAAAATGACGCAATGAGTCGTTTGCGGAAGCGGAGGAACCTCAAAGAGGAGAAGAAGCTCGGGTCTTGACAGTCAAGTCCAGGTCGCGCTTTTGGGACTGGAGCGTCTCCAACAAGGCTCCTTAATTTGAAAGAACCAGCCCTGTTTTTTTGTAATGAAAGTTATACACCGAAAATTATCAATTTTTAGATTACCGTAATATAAAATGAAACGCCAAATTTTTATAATCTGCTCTCTTGTAAAAATTAATTTTTTAATCTTTTTACGCCAATTTAATTTAATTAATTGTTTTAAACTATCTTTATAATGATTTATTTTTACAACCATCTGGACTATTTGGGAGTCCGAGGCCTAGGGGCTTCTTACGAATTTAAAATTGCTCTAAGACTGGACTTTTGGGCGACGAATAATGTATATTTTCGACAACGGATTTCGCGGTCTTTTCAAAATAACAACTAACCGCCTCACTTAATTCTGGAGATTAAATGCCGGAAAATCAGACCAATACTAGCGTCATTGAGAAAATCTGCCACGAAAGCGAGTGCGCTGAGAAAATAGCCACTCTTTCCTCTGACGAACACAACCTTTTTAAAACTTTTACCTACTGTCCCTACTGCGCTGAAGAGCTCTCCCTGGTCTGCCAGGCCTGTAAGGAAGAGCTTAACAATAATGAGTACAAGTTCTGTCCCTGGTGTGGGGCCAAGTTTCAAGAAGACGCCCCTAATAAGTAACCTTTTGGCCAAGCGACCAGTCCTTTCAGCCCCGCCCATTAGTCGGCGGGCTAGTTTTACCTAGGAGGCCCAAGCATGCCAGCTTTGGATCCCCGTCTCCCTTTGGCTCAGGATTTGGAACTTAACGGCAAAGTAGTTTTGGTGAGAGTTGATCATAATGTTGTGGAAAAAGGCGTTATTAAAGACGCTTTTAGGATTGACTCCACCTATGGCCTGATTCATTACATCGCCACCAAAGGCGGTTTCCCGATCTTGATGACTCACGTGGGTCGAACCAGGGACAGCAAGACCGGCCACATTAAGACTGGAACCGGCACCGCCGTGGATTCCATTGTCGATTATTTAAACCGCAAACTCTCAGCGGGCTTTGTGGTGCCTAATTTTCCCATCCATCCAGATTTTGGCGTTGAGCGCCTGGATCCCAAAGTGGTTGAGCCCTATTTGGCTCGCTTAAAGAAAAGGGAGATTGGCGGCGTCTATCTCCCCAATACGCGCTGGTTCGCGGGGGAAGAATCCAAAGACGAAAAAACCAAACAACTGGCTGAGGATTTAGGCCAACTGGCGGACTACTATATAAATGACGCTTTTGGCTCCTGGCAACCTCACGCCTCCACCTATGACGTGGCCAAAACCCTCCCTTCGGCGGCGGGCTTTCTTCTTCAAAAAGAGCTATCTCACCTGGATCTGGTCTTAAGCCCAGAGCGGCCATTTGTGGCGGTCGTGGCTGGTAGCAAATACGACACTAAAATCGGCCCTTTAAATAAGATCTATGAGAAAGTCGATCATTTGATTTTGGGCGGAGTCATCTATAACGCCTATTTAGCCGCTAAATATGGCATAAAAGTGGCCGGAGTGGATGACGCGGACGTCGAATTGGCTAAAGGTTTAGTGGAAAAAGACAAAACCTTGGGCAAAATCATTGAGCCCGAGTTTGTGGTCGAGTCGGAGATTTTGGACAAATACGACCCGGCCAAAGTCAAAACCATTAATATAGCTGACTTTCGGCCTGGCCAAAACTACCACTATTTCCTGGACATCGGCCCTGACTCCTTTAACCGGCCCAAGATCCTGGAGATCCTCCACGGAGCCAAAACCATTTTCGTGAACGCCGTTTTGGGCTTAACCCCCCATTTCGCGGCTGGGAGCGCCCGGATCTATAAAGAGATCGGGGCCAACAAAAATGGGCGCAAACTTTTTGGCGGCGGCGACACCTTAACGGAACTCAAAAACCTAGCTCCTGGGGTTTATTTAGACGCCTTAGACGATCCGAGCTACTATTTCTTTACGGGTGGCGGAGCGGTTCTGACGGCCATCGAAAGCGGCGCTTATGGCCTAAAACCAGTAGCCGCTTTGTTAAAGGCCTAATACCCCTAAACTTTGAGGGTTAATTATGGAAGAGCCTATCTCCTTAAATAAGGCCGACTCCCCCGCGGAAGCGGAGAAAGAGCCAGAGGCCTTAGCTTCTACGGCCTTAACTAATGATAAGCCTGACTCTTTGGGGCTAGACTCTTCCGGCTCTCAACCTCAAGAAGAAGAACCGGCCCCGAAAGAAGAAGAGCCAGCCCCCTTAACCCCCAAAGAGTCGGCCTCATTTATAACGCGCGCGGCCCGTCAGATTTACACGGCTGGCGGGCTAGGCTTAATGCCCGTGGCCCCAGGCACATGGGGCACCATAATGGGCGTCCCCTTGTATTTTCTTTTCGCGTCGGCTTTGGGGCATTGGTCTTATTATTTAGTCGGCACCCTGGTGGTCTTCCTCATTGGTTGGTGGGCCTCGTCGGTGGGCGAAAAAGATTTTCCGGAGCATGATGACAAAAGAATCGTGGTTGACGAGGTCTTTGGCTACCTAGTCACCATGTTTCCCAACCCATTTCCCTTGCCTTGGTGGGGTTTTGTGGTGGGTTTTGTCTTATTCCGGTTCTTTGACATTTTTAAGTTTGGCCCAGTCAAAAAAGTGGATCGCGATGTACCCGGAGCTTTAGGCGTCATGTTGGACGATGGCGTGGCCGGGGTTTTCGCTTGGGTGGCCCTAACGCTTTTAGGATTATTATATCCACTTTTGAGTAAATTTTTTGCCAATTAAACCTAGAAATCAGAATTTCAAGTCAAAAACTGGCGAGAAAAAACCAGGCATACCCTGGCGAGTCACGAAGAAACAACGCTTGAGCCAAGAGAAGGCTTTGGAGCTCGCGGCTGAATCGGCCCTAGATCCAGAACCTGAGGTCGCGCTCGCCCCAGAAGTCGCCCCTGACTTTTTCTCGCTCTCCCCCGCCTTGACCCAAAGGGCTTTGTCGTTAGGGCCAAGGCTCATCAGCCTCGGGGCGACCATTGGGGTAGCCGAGAGTCTGACTGGGGGGTTGGTCGCTACGACTTTGACCTACACGCCAGGTAGCTCAGCCGTTTTTCTAGGCGGGGTGACGGCTTACGCCAATTCGGTCAAAGAAAAAGTCGTGGGCGTGGATCCGACTATTTTAGAAACCCAAGGGGCGGTCAGCCAATTAACGGCTTTGGCCATGGCCCAAGGGATCAAAAAATTATTGGGCGCGGAGATTGGTCTCGCCACCACGGGTATCGCCGGACCTGACGGCGGATCGGCGGAAAAGCCAGTAGGCCTTTATCATGTGGCGGCCATGGGTTTAGGGCGCGTGGTCTCGGCCAAAAACATTTTTTCTGGTCACCGCCAGCAAATCGCCGAGGCGGCCGCTTTAAGCGTTTTAGATTTGCTGGAAGAAATAATTACTAATCCTAGTGAAGAGTTCACTAAGCTTAACTAGAATAACGTCCTTTAGCCGTTATTTTTTTGTATAATTTTATTAAGAGTCATTTTTATTCTTTCTGGCTCTTTTTTGCGGAAGGTAGGCGGTTTTGCTCAGTTATTGGAGTTTACGGTTTTTTGTTTCTAAAGGCGAGCGGCTCTCATGAAGGCTGGGCTCATTGGCTTAAGCGGGTCGGGTCGGGAAACCATCTTTGCGGCTTTGACAGGCCTAACCTCAGGGACTGGGGAATTTCGGCCCGGCGAGGCTTTGGTTCCGGATCCCCGGCTGGATTATTTAAGCGGCCTTTTTAAACCTAAAAAACACACTCCGGCCCGACTGGAGCTATTTTTGGTTAAACCCCAGGGCAAAACCGAGGCCGAGAGCTTAAAAGTGGCTTTGGAAAAATCCCGGGAAATGGACGTTTTGCTCTTAGTGGCTCGGGCTTTTCCCGATCTTTTGGGAGCCGCCCCAACCCCAGAAAAAGAGGCCAGCTCCATCTTAAACGAATTGCTCCTTTATGATTTAGTGACCGTGGAAAAAAGATTGGAGCGCTTGTCTGAGGAGAAAAAACGGGGCAAAAAAAATGATCCCGAGGAAGTGGCTTTATTGACCGAGGCTTTGGAGCTTTTGGAAGCCAATAAACCCTTGCGCTTAAAACCCCAAATCGCGAGCCACCCCAAACTGCGCGGTTTTGGCTTTTTGTCGGCCAAACCCCTTTTGACCCTTTTGAATAGCCCGGATGACCAAAAAGAAAAGCCAACCGAGGCCCCAGACGAGCTCTATTTTCGGGGACGCCTGGAAGCTGAGCTGGGCCAACTGACCAAAGAAGAAGCCCAAGAATTTATGGCTGATTATGGTTTGACTGAGCTCGGTCAAGCTCGGATTATCCGCCAGCTTTACGCGATGATGGATCTGATCAGCTTTTTTACCGTGGGCGAGGATGAATGCCGGGCTTGGACAATTCGCCGCGGCCAAGACGCTCTCAGCGCGGCGGGGGAGATCCATTCTGACATTCAAAAGGGCTTTATTAGAGCCGAAGTAGTGGCTTTTAATGATTTTCAAGCTTGTGGCGGTTTTAATGAGGCCAAAAAGCGCGGAGTTTTTCGACTGGAAGGCAAAACCTATCTAGTCCAAGACGGCGACATCGTACATTTCCGGTTTAATGTCTAATTTAAGATCCTTTGAGGAGGATTATTATTGCCTAGTTGCTTTAGCTCCCAGAGCCTAGCTCTTTTGCGAGGCCTCCGGGAAAACAATAGCCGCCTATGGTATAAAGACCGTCATCAAGAAATTGAGCGGGAACTTTTAGCGCCAGCTCGCGAATTAGTCTTAGACGTTGGCCAAATCCTCGCCCCTTTGTTTCCGGGCTTAGTGGCTGATCCACGCACGGATCGCTCAGTCTTTCGGCTCAACCGCGACACCCGTTTTAGTCGCGACAAAAGCCCTTACAAAGATTGGCTAGCTCTTATTTGGTTTTTGGACACGGACTTTGGGCGCCTGGAAAGCCCGTGTTTTTATTTCCATTTAACTGGCTACAGTTTCCTGTGGTCAGTGGGTTGCTATCGCTTTTCCCAACCAGCCTTGGAGCGCTGGCCCCAATTTCTGGCCGATCCGGAAAAAGGCCCGCGCCTGGCCAAGATCATTGAAGATTATGACGCTCGCGACCTGATCATTAATGAGCCCTTTTTAAAACGTTTGCCAGCTGGAGCTGACAAAAACGATCCCCTAGCGAAATATTTGCGGTACCGAGGTCTTTATGTCCTCTCTAACCCCAAAAAACCTGACCTTCAGCTTTTTACCCCTGAGGCCAGCCAATATATCGCGAATCTCTTGCTCTCTGGCCGAGAGCTCCTGGAATGGCTGACCGACCTTTATAAAGGGTTGGCCCTTCCCCCCCGGCTAGAGCCTAAGCGCGGTCGAGGTCGACCGCGCGGGAGCTGAACGTGGGCTCTATTTTAGTAATTGATGATGATCTAAGTCTCCGGGAAATCATGGAGATGATCTTGCGTTCCGATGGGCATCAATCCGATTTGGCCGAAAATGGCCAGGTGGGCTTGGAGATGGCCTTGGAGAAGGACTATGATCTGATCATCAGCGACATACGCATGCCGGGTTTGAGTGGCTTGGATCTTTTACGGCTTTTGCGGGAAAAAGGCCGTCAGACCACTTTAATCCTCATTTCCGCTTACGCCAGCGCTGAGACGGCGGTGGAAGCCATGCGGCATGGGGCTTATGACTTTATTCCCAAACCGTTTCGCAACCAAGATTTATTGACCGCGGTTCATTCGGCCTTAACTCATCGCAATGTGGATCAAGAGCGACAGGCTTTGGTGGACAACATCAAAACCCATCAACGCTTTGGCGGGTTGGTGGGCTCTTCGCCGGCCATGTTGCAGGTCTACGATCTGGTCAAAAGAGCCGCGCAAACTAGCACCTCCATCCTCATCACCGGGGAATCTGGCACTGGCAAAGAGTTAGTGGCTAGAGCCGTCCACGCCAATTCGACGCGGGCCGAAAAAAACTTTGTGGCCATCAATTGCGGCGGCATGCCTGAGCAACTGGTCGATAGCGAGTTGTTTGGCTATAAAAAAGGCTCTTTTACCGGGGCCATCGCCGATAAGCAGGGTTTGGTGACCTTGGCCGACGGGGGCACTTTATTTCTGGATGAGCTCGCGGAATTGACTTTGCCCATGCAGGTGAAGTTATTGCGCCTGGTTCAAGAAAAAACTTATCGCCCGGTGGGTGGCCAAAACGAGCTCTCCGCTGATGTTCGCTTCATCGCCGCCACCAACAAAAACCTCGAGACCGAGATCATGGCCGGGCGTTTTCGCGAGGATCTTTATTACCGCCTAAACGTCATTAATATCCAATTGCCGCCTTTGCGGGAAAGGCCCATGGACATCGCTTTGTTGGCCCATTTTTTCTTGGAAAAATATAGCCACCAACAAAATAAAGACGTCCGCAAGCTTTCCACTTACGCCTTGGACATCCTGCAAAGATACCATTTTCCCGGCAATGTCCGCGAGCTGGAAAACATTATTGAAAGATCGGTGGCTCTTGAGCAGTCCAACATCATCCTCCCGGAAAGCCTGCGATTAGCGGATTTCAAACGGGGGGAGCCGGGGACTTTTCCGAGTCATTATGGCCAAAGCCCAGCCAGCCAGAGTCAGTTTGGCCAGAGTCAACCTGGCTCTGGGGCTTTCGCCCCCGATCCAGCGCGAACCGAGTCTTTTAGCCAAGTGGAAAACCCCACTTTTTTAAAATTGCCGCCCGGGGGGTTGGACGATATCTTGACTTCTTTGGAAGTCTATTATCTCTTCCACGCCCTCTTAACCGCTGACGGTCGGCGGAGTTTGGCCGCCAAATTAGTTAACATTAGCCCTTGGCGAATTCGGGTGCGTTTAACGGCTTTAGGCTTAACGAACTTGGATGGGCCCCAATTAAAATCCATTAGCCCCGACCGTTACCCGAAACCTCCTCTCTCCCAAGAGTTGGCGCCTGAGTGGACGGGGGCCAATATTGATCTTGTCGAAATCATGCGCCAAGTGGAGCGCCATTATATCCATTTGGCCATGAAGCAAAGTGGCGACAATAAAACTGAGGCGGCCATGCTTTTAGGGCTGACCCTCAGAGCCTTTAAGCACCGAGTTGAGCGGGCTAATTACGATCAAGAAGCGGCTAAACTTGCCATTCTGGAAGGACGTCCCCCCAAATGACCGACCAAAATCGCTTGGAACTGGCTCAGTTGTTGCTTCAGGAGCCCCAAAAGGCTCTGGAGCTCACCGGCAAAGGCCAAACCGTGGCTCTAATTTCCAATGGCGGCCAGATCCCAGAACTTGGCTCCTTAAGCCCGCAAGCGGTTTTGCCATATCTAGAAGGGGAAGCTTATCTTATCCAAAAGCTCACCTCTTTAAAGGTTTGGCCCTTGGCCGTCAACGCCACCATGCCTGAGCAAATAGCCTCTTTGGCCATCATGTTGGCTCCGGCGGCTGGCCTTTTGTGCTTAACTGGCCTCAAAGACGAGTCGTTTCAAGCCGTGGAGAGGATCTTAACGCCTTTGGGTTTGCCAACTTTTTTTCATCCCCAACAGAGTTTGCCCATCTTAATCCTGGCCGCTTTAAACAAAGCTTTAACCCTAACGAATCGGGCCATCAATGTCAGCCGGATTGTTTTGGCTGGCTTTGAGTCCGATAGCTTGGCTTTGGTCGACTTTCTTTTGGCCGCTGGGGCCGTTAATTTGGTGGTTTGCGATCGCTCCGGGGCCATCCATAAAGGCCGCACTGGCCCAACCTCTTGGCTCAAGGAGCAACTGGCCCAAAAAACCAATCCCCAGTTAATTAAAGGCGGCCTCAATAAAGCTCTGTCTGGGGCTGACGTTTATATCTCCAGATCCACGCCCATGAGCGTCAGCAAAGACATTGTTAACTTAATGGCCCCTAAGCCCATTGTTTTAAATTTTTCCTGGGCCTTATCGCCTCCAGGCCCTTTATCGGCGAGCAACCAACCCTTAGGCTTAGGCTTTGGGCCAGGCCCTAAGACCAGATTGCCGATCAATTTATTAACCGCCTTGGTTTTAAGCGGTCTTTTTAGCGGAGCCTTAAAAGCTCGGGCCACTACTATAACTACGCCCATGAAACTCGCCGTGGCCCAAACTTTAGCCGATTTAACCGACCCACGCTGTCCCGACCAACTCCTGCCCCTCCCTTCTCGCCCAGACCTAGTCGAAAAAGTGGCTAGCCAAGTCGAGCGAGCCTCCCTTTGACCATTAAACTGGCTTTTTAGATCTATAAAAAATAGCCTTATTTTAAGCTATAACCATAATAAGCCTTGACAATTTTTAGGCGCGACTTATATTTTAAGAATCTTAATTATTAACAACAAAATGTTGTCAATAATTTAATCTTAAAGAATCAAAAAAATCTCCTTCGGGCCGAGCCAAAAACGCCCAAATCATTGAAGGGATTTTGTCTTATATTAAAAATTTTGTTCGCCGTTATTTTGATCTATTTTTAATAAGATCAAAAATTTTGTTCGCCTCTAACCCGGAAATCATCCGGATCCTCATGGAAAGGATTTAAACATGTCCTGCGGAACTATCTCTAGCGCTCGCAACCAACTGTCTGGGAAGATCAGCCAACTGACCACCGGAGCCGTGAACACCGAAGTCATCTTAGACTTAGGCTCGGGCCAAGCGATCACGGCCATTATCACTAACGCTAGCGCCAAGGGCTTGGGGCTAGCCGTCGGCCAAGAGGCTCTCGCTTTAATCAAAGCCTCCTGGATAATCGTCACCACCCAAAAAACCCTAAAAACAAGCGCCCGGAACCAATTCGCTGGGAAAATCAAAGAGGTCAAGACCGGAGCCGTAAATAGCGAAGTCATCATTGACCTCCCTAGCGGTCAAAGTTTAGCGGCTATCATCACCAACGAGAGCGCCACTCATCTGGGCCTAAAAGCTGGGGTTGAGGCCATCGCGCTCATTAAAGCCTCCCACGTCATTATCGCGATTAATTAACCCGCCTCCCCCTAAAAGCGGGTCAGAAGTCGTCGCCCAAGGCTTTGTCGCCTTGGGCGACTTTTTTTGGGTTTTGAGGGCTAAAAATTTTGGCGATATTTTAAAGAAGGAAAATAATTCGACCCCGCGACTTGCCCTAAGACCGCCTATCTAAGTCTAAAAATTAAACTTTATTTAATTAAATATTTTTAAGAAGAAATTTTAGCTAATATAAAATTCTATTTAGTTAAATTTATAGACCAATAAAATTTGTTAAAAAATTCAAATAAAGTCTTCCCCTGGCCTAGATCTTGGTATATAATCAGTTCTGAGAATGATTTTCAGTTACCTTGTAAAGTTTCTGGCTAGCGATAATCTCTAGCTGGTAGCCCCTAACTGTTAGCGGCTATTTTCCGTCTTTATTTTTTGGTCACGTCAACCTTTAAAACGCTCGCGAATCGCTAAAGGAGGACTCTTATGGGCTTGAAATTACCTGAGTATCAAGTGGGTCAACCAACCTTTGTCTTGGCTATTGACGCCAAAGGCAAGGAACGTCGTCGACTGGAGTCCATGGGGATCTATCCAGGGGCGGAAATCCAGGTTGTGACCAAAAATAGTGGCGGAGTTCTGGTGGCCGTGGGCGAAGCCAGAATCTCCTTGGCCTCCCAGGCGGCTGGCCAAATTCTAGTCGCCTAAAATTACCCTTAGCTGGTCAAGTAATTTTATGACCAGTAATTATATGACCAGCTTAAGGGCCTTTTAAACCCTAAACATTACTTTTTAGAGGTCGAACGTTTTTTTAACCGTGGAAAGTAAAAGTGTCTCAAAATGGCGTAAATTTTTCTCGCGCTAATGTTTAGGCCTTTAGCTTCAAGTCGGCCTTTAATTTCGGGCACGCTAAGATTTTGGTTCCGGAGCCTAAATATCATCATTAGCGTATCGTTAGAGAAGGTCGCGTTTTTTTGGCCAGCCTGAATGTCCAAAAAAAAGGGTTCCTGATTATTATCCAATTTATCTCTAAAATTTTTAATTATATCATAAATTGATGTCCTAGCGTATCCATATTTAGCGGTAAGCTGGGGCACGGAAAGCTTATTAACAAAATAATCACGGCATAAATGAAAATGCCGTTGGGTAATAATATTTTTATTAATAAAATAGTTAATATAATCAGTATTATCATTGTTAAATTTCATACAAGCGCCTGACAAAAACTAAAATGTTTTTTTATATAACTTCAAGCTAAACTCTTACCGAACTGCGCGCATTTTTCATTCCCCTAATAATACAAAATCTTAAAACAAATATCAAGAAAAATATTTTCTGTTAACATCCTGAAATTAGTAGATTTTTTCTTTAAACCCCAAATATTCTTATTTATTAATAAATTGCCGCTGATTTACAATGATTAAATCTAATTTCCGATCCTTTTTTAAAAAATTTACCCACACTTCATAAATTTTATATTTGGAATCCCCTAGATTTTGTCTAAGCGCCTTATCGCTCTTGGCCAAAAGGTGGGCCAAAAATTATGCGGTTCAGAGACCAACCAAATACCCTCGAAAAGCAAAATTAAATATAAGTATTAATACTTTAAATATATATTTTAATATTTTTTAATTAATTTTATAAAAACTGAAAAAATTTTTACCAACTATTTACTATCTAATTAAGTTAGTAAAATAATATAAATTTTAATTAAGATTTTTATTTATAGTATCTATAGTCTACGGGATGGCGGCGTCAGGTGGTTTTACGAATTTAAATTCGCTAGAGAACCGCTAAAAATCTTGACATTGGGTTAATGATTAGGTAAAAAGGAGGAAGTTATAAATTTGATGGCATCGCGAAAACCCCCTTATTTTAAAAAACAGGAGTTTCCCGGGACAAAATTTTTCCAAAAACCCAGGTCTCTAGATCCCGATCGACTCTCGATCAGTTGACGTCTGGGGACGGGTAAAAATTACTCACTATTGGCCGATTTGTATCCTTTTGTCTCTTGATTCTTATGGGGCTCCTTCACGGCCAATACCCAGGAATACAAGATAATTTCTATTAGCGGGGCCCGCGAGAGTGGTTGGCCCGTTTCTTGCTAATATAAATTTTCATGAATAAAGTCGGCTATCAAAGGGCGCCTAAAACGCGCTCTATTCTTTAAAAAATTGGTCAATGGATATATCTCCGTTCATGAGGGCATCTTTCTTGAGCGGAGCGAGTCAGCTCGAAGAGAAACTACCTCTCAGTAACTGGGTAATCGGGTTATTGAGAGGCGGGGCTATTGTCCGTTGGAGGATACGGTCAAAAAAATTGATTCAATTGTGACGAACTTATTAAAAACGCGAAGTCTTAAGACTGACCAAACGCCAAAACCAGAAATAATTGACATTTCGATTTAGGCGAATATAGTGGCCATCCACTTTCCTAAGATTCTAAATCGCGGAAAGTAGAACGTTTAAGAGGCGAGGCTCGACAGGTGAGCCTAATAGATCGGCGTCAGCCAAAGGATGTGAAGAGTTAAAATGGCGAACATTTCCAGCTAAAGTTGATTGGATGGCCCTCGTTAATTAAATTTTTAAAAAATAATGAACAAATCACGCTAGATAAAAAATTTGTTTGTTATTTTTTTTCTTTTAAGGAGTAAATATAATCTAAACCATAGAATAGCCTCATGTTACCGTGGTTTACTTAGGCGAGACTAATAATAATTTTAATTATTAGTTTAATCATAACAAAATATTATTATATTAGTTAATATTTAAATATGATAATATATTCAGGATTATTATGAAAATAAATAACCTCATTATTTTATGCCCTACTAAACGCCTAGGTATAACTTTGATCGAGCTTTTGGTAGTCATTTTGTTAGGTCTGATCGTTACTGGCTTAGCCTTCGCGATCTATCTACGCAATTCCCACCATTACTATGAATCTGAGGCCACGCTTCAGGCGCAGAGGAATTTGCGCGTCGCCCTCTCCACTTTGACGCGAGAAATTAGAATGGCTGGCAACGGCATGTTTGTTCTCGGCCCTGGACTTTCCACAATTCAGGTCTACGCGCCAACGATGGCCTCTCGCGCTTGTAACTCCAAGCCTATCATTACTGATACTCTGGCTTGGTATAAAAATTGCGATGAAATATCTGGTCAAGGAGTTAGAGCGATTTTTGGGGAAGACGGCGATAGCGATTCTTCCGATGTGATCACTATTTTTAAAGCGGAGCCAGAATTTAGCCAGAAATTAGGAACATTAAGCGATTTTAGTGGCGATGAAATTGTTATCTCTAGCGGTATTGACGAAGAAGCGGTTATGGTTGGCGATCTTTTAGGGATTATAAATGATGATTATGAGGCTGTGGTTATGGAAGTAGAATCAATCACAGATTCAGGCGCTGAAAGAAAAATAAAAATTAATAAAAATGGTCGTTACACCAGCCCTAATATCTTACCCTCAGGGTATTCCAGCCGTGGGATCAAAATCTTTAACCTTAAAGACGTGGTTTTGGCCTCTTATTACGTTGATGAAGCCTCAAATCGGTTAATGGTTGTTTACCATGATCAGAAGATCAACCCGCTTGATCCAAAGGTCAGCCCACCTATCGTGATAGCTGAAAATATTGAGGATCTTCAATTCTATTATTATTTCGATAATGAGGAGGTTGATAATGCCAAACTCGTTTTAGACCCAGGCATTAGCTCCGATAAGTTGAAGAACCATTCCATTGTGGCTATTAGCGTTGGACTGACCGCTAAAACAACTTATTCCCAAAACCTAGCGCCTCAGGTTAGGCCGGCCTTGTTCAACCGCTCCATCGGAACAACGTCTGACAAATTTGACCGGATATCAATCATGGAAACCGTTAATTTGAGGAACGCCACAAAATGACAAATCCTAAGCCCCGCCAATCAACCAGACGACTCGGTTTCTCTTTAATAGAGTTATTGGCCGTAATCGCCATCATAGCGATTTTAGCTTTGATATCGTATCCAATGTTAACGTCCTCCCGACAAGACATGACGATCCGTTCCTCTTCGCGGCAGTTGGAGACTTTGATGGAAAAAGCCCGAACTATGGCTATTAACCAGAAAAAGCCTATGAGAGTCGTCATTAACTGCGTTAGGCCCGCTGGCGCGGATAACTGTTACGCTGACCTCCAGACGGCTGTTTACGCGGACAAAACGGTAACTGGTTGGCAATTAAGCCCACCTGATCGCCGGGTTTTTGACTCTGTCCTGCGAATAGTTAAAACCGACCCCAGCGCGGTTTTTGATGGGGAGATCTCCGTCCCGAATATTTTTTGGACAATTTTTACGCCCGCTGGAAATATTTTTTCCGATCCTCGAGGATTTGAGATATTTTTATATCATTCCTCCCAGAAACTTCCTGAAAAGAAAGGTTATAAAATATCAATAAATTCTTTTTCAGGGTATATATCCAGCGAAACAGATACTTTTACGCCAATACCTTAATCATTCAGCGCGGCCATATTTGAAAAGGATGACAAAATGAATGAAGAACAGAAACAGCTTAGCGCTAGTCATATAATAAATAGACCGCGACAATCGCTCATTAACGGTTTTACCCTGATAGAGGTCATAATTGCCCTGGCCGTTATCGCCGTTTGGGGCCTGGCCACAGTATTTATGCTCCTCAATTCTATCAAAGGAAAAAATATCGCCGCGAATATAACTTTCGCTTCCGCTATTGCCTCCAATGAGCTTGAAAGGCTTAAATCATTAAATTTCGATACGTTAAAATCTACAAATAATTACGAATTACTTAAATTAGACTCTTTAAGTAAAAGTTGTCTACCTGATTCAGACTGTTCTAAAAATATTTTTGACTTAAAAACTAAAATTTTTAAAAACACTCCTACAAATCGTAGCTGTCAAGTTGAATTGGAGGTCAGTTGGCGCGATTCTACTGGCCCTCACTCGGTCTTATATAGCGCGTTCATTACTGATAAAAATTTGTAACCATCAATTTGATGGTTTTGAGGTCTAATATGCCAATAAGAGTTAAAACAATTGACTCCAAACGAAATCGCCAGGGCATGATCCTGGTTTTCGTGATCGTGGTGATGATGCTTACCTCTCTTATGGGGCTAATAATAATGGTAAGCGCTCGCTCAGAGGCGGTTAACGCTGGCCAACATCGCCAAAACCAGGCCGCCTTTATCTCCGCCGACTCCGCCGCCAAATTGACAATTTTGCTCTGCCGCCAGCTTCTACACCCTGAGCTCTACGAAAGCGCGGACATCGTCACCACTCCTCCTTCTGGGCTTCTTTGGCCGATAACCGTCACGCGTAACCCTACTCGCTTTACCGAGGAAAAGCTTATAGAAGAATCCGAAATTTTTAAATATTTGGATCGTTACGTGGAAACTGGCTTGACCAATGACCCTACGGCCAATGAGCCCCATTTAACCTTTAAGTCGGGCGAAAAAGTTTTAGCCACCGTGGCCATCACTTTGGACAGCGTGACCGAGCCGAGCGAAGGTTGTTCTCTCCAAAATGGCCCAGGCGATCAAGGCAAGTGCCTCCCGGTGGACATGGTTGTGACCATCAAAGGCAATACTGCCCAAGGGGCGAACGAAACCCTTGGCCCTCAATCCGTCATAACTCTTATCATGCAAGAGCTTATGTAAATATTTAAATCTTATTAAAATTATATTAAAATATAAAGGAGTATTTCCATGAGTTATAAAGCCATATTTATATGTTTTATCGCTTTTGTCGTCATGGCCTCTAGCCTGGCTTTTGGAGCCACTGTGACGGAAAATCGAAGCGAGCGGTATAAGGCGCTACCAATCTCCTCAGCGGGGATGACTGTTCCTGAGGTTCTTTTGGTTGTCTCCAAAGACCTAAAGATGTTCTACCAAGCCTACGCTGGTTTAATCATTGACATTGATGGCGATGGTCGTCTGGATACCGGCTTTAACCCTAACGCCACCTACATAGGCTATTATGACTCAGACTCCTGCTATGGGCACACCGGTCCTGAAGCGGGGTCAAACCACCGCTCGACTGAAAATAACCGATATTTTTATCGCGTTGGCCCCACCGCGCCTGATGATGACCAGGCGACCATCAACGCCAATCGGCCTACTGGCCTCAAAGGCTATATTCCTTCTTATCGCTCTAAGCACGGCATTTGCCGAGGCGTTACGCATAATGGGAAAAAAACCTTTAGCGGAAACTGGCTCAACTTCATAGTCTCTAGCCGCATGGACGCGATTCGGAAAATCCTTTACGGTGGCTCACGAGTAGTCGATACCGCCACAGAGACCTTTCTGGAGCCCTCTTTTGTGCCTCATGACGCCTCCATCTGGGGCACCGAGGTTATGGCCGATAACTCTTGGAACCGCACTCCTTTTAATGTTTATTTTGATATTACCAAGTTTACGCCCTTTGCCAAACCAAATAATGGCGCGGGCCATTACTTCGCCAGAGCCCGCGATCGTAGCGCGTATGGCCCTTGGGATCCTCGGGGAACCACGAATACGACGGATGGCAATATATTTCCAGTTATCCAAATGTACGCCAACGCTTCAAATAGCCCTACCTGCGGCGGTGGCAATACCGGCCATTATTGGGATTGGATCATGCAGTCCCGGCCCGTCCCTAACGCCTCGGCTGGTTGCCTTAACGACAGCTTAGTTAAATCTTGGCGGGTAACGGTTAAGGTCTGCGACCCCACTACCGGCTCCGACAACAAAGTCGGCGATGGGGAGCAATGCCGGGCCTATGGCGAAGGCGCCTCAGTCGTCTATAAACCGACTGGCCTTCTTCAGGAGTATGGCGAAAGCGGGAAAATGCGCTTTGGGTTAATGACCGGAGGCTTTAACGACTCTTTAAGACATAGAGGCGGCATCCTGCGTAACCACGTGTCTTCTTTTGGCTCCGACAGCGTTGACCCGAATACTGGCCAATATAAAACCTCTAGTCTCATGTGGGCTTTTGACAAACTCCAGATCTCTGGTCGATGGATCTTCGCTTATGAGGGGTCGCCCAACGCCAATATCCTCTATAATGACCTTAACTCCTGGGGCAATCCAATGGGGGAAATGCTCTTTGAGGCTATCCGCTACCTGGGGGGCAAGAGTAGCCCAACCAGTAGTTTCTCTAGTGGCGAGGACGGCGACCGTTCGGGCTACGCTAACGGTAATGGTAGCCCTCAAGGCAAAAGCCCCATAAACAAGCTTTTAGCGAATAATTCGCTGAAAAACTGGTCAGACCGAGGGACGGTCTCGGATTGCTCTAAACCGGTGGTATTGCTTATAAGCGATATTGACACCAGTTTTGACGGCAACGACATATCCGCGAGCAATGACCTAAACAATTATGATTTAATGCCTGGAAATCCAACGGTGACCTTGCCAAAACAGTTTTCCGTGTCAAGCTATTTAAACGTCATCTCCACTCTTGAGGGCATAAACACCTCCAAAAAATATTTTGTGGCTAAAAGCAATACCGACGATTGCTCGCCTAAGACTATCTCAAACCTCAACGACATCAAGGGACTTTGCCCCATGGGTCCTTCTTACGAAGGGTCTTACGCCGTGGCCGCGGCGGCCTATTACGCTCACACCCATAACCTAAGCCTGTCTGAAAATAAAATGAGCGTTGATATCTATGGGGTGACCATGAGCGCGGCTTTTCCGGAATTAAAAATCAACCTCACCGATAACGTTGGCAACAAGCGGAGCGTCTCGGTTCTCCCGGTCAACACCACCAGTCGTGGTTCCTCTGGCTTATATAACGCTTACGGTAAAATTTTAAGTTTCCTCAATTACTTTCTAACGGACATGGAAACTGACAAAAACGGGGTTCCTTTTAGTTTCACCATCCAGGTCAATTTTTCCGATTTCGGCATGGGCGATGATTGGGAAATGGACATGGTCGTGGAATATAAAGTTGTTTTGCTTACGACTTCGGCGGCCCCCCAAGCGTGGCGCTCTAGCTCTAACTTAAACTCGTTAGCTGGCGCCCAAAACAATGTTTCCGGGGTCTACCGGGGTGAAGGCGCTAATTACTATTTTGTCCAGAACCCTTCAACCGCCACAAGCTTAAGCGATATGGTAGATTTGTCACAAATACCAATAAGTGGCCTAGCCGTCTTTTCTAGGCTCTGGCGAACCGCTTCGGGCGGAGAGCATGGTTTGGGCTACACTATTAGTGGCACCACCAAAGATGGGACTTATCTGGATCTAAACCTGGGTGGCCCTCCTCCCTCAAACTATTTAACGCCACCTACTTGCTCAGTCTCTAATGGGCCAAACAACTCAACTGAAAAATGCACGCAAAGTCCCAACACTAGCACCCAAATAAGAACTTTTTCTTTCGCCGCTGGCGGCGCGAATAATGAGGTTTTGCCTAACCCAGTTTGGTACGCGGCCAAATACGGTGGTTTTAAGGATCAAAATAACAATAGCGTCCCAGACCCAGGCGAATGGGAAAACGAGGATGGAGATCCTAAAAATTATTTCCAGGCCACCAATATCGGGGAATTGAGCGCGAAGCTAACCGAAGCCTTTATCACCATAGCCCGCTCGGCCTCCACCTCCACGTCAACCTCAGCCTCGGTCAACTCAGTATTAGGAGGCGGCCTGGGCATTCAGACGGCTTTTTACCCAAGGTATGTTAGCCCCTTAAATCCGGACGCGGCCATAAACTGGGTCGGGACTGTTTACGCTTTGTTTGTCGATAAATATGGCAACTTCAGAGAAGACGCTCCTCATCAAAATGGTTACCTAGACGAGAATGATCCGGTGGTGACTTTTACTGGCTCCGATCCTGAAGTTACGCCGAATTGTTACGCGGGCGGCCAAATAAGTCGTTGCCAAATTGACGCTAATGGAGAGATCGTCCCCGGATACAAATACAATATTGAAAATATCCACAAAGTTAACGCCGTTTGGGATGTTGGCAAGATATTATCGCAAGTGAATCCTGACGATCGAAAGATTTATTTCTATAACTTTGACGCCCAGGCCGTTAAAGAATTTAAATACAATGACAATGACACAGTTAATGTCCTAAAAAAATACATGCTTCACGATGATTACAAAAATTTATTGCCAAATTCTCCTAATGACAAAGGAGAGGCGACTAAACTACTGATGCGGTATATCAGAGGCGATGATCTGACAGAACTTAATCTTGGTTGGCGAAGCCGGAGAACTATTAATCCTTGGAATAATAGTCCCACTGACATCATTACTTGGCGTCTTGGCGATATAATCAACTCTAAACCAATTATAGTCGGGCCACCGTCTTACAATTACGACCATTTATATGGCGATAAATCTTACGCGAAATACAAAACCGATAAAGGGAACAGGAGCCAAGTTGTCTATTTTGGTAGCAATGATGGTTTCCTCCACGCCATACATATGGGGGTTTTCGGTTCTTTGTCCGAAGGCAAGGTCGGTTACAAACCTGAAGGCGTCCCCATTGGCGAGGAATTGTGGGCCTATATTCCTGGCTCGATCCTGCCACATCTGCAGTGGTTGGCGGATCCTAATTATAACCACTCTTATTACGTTGACATGAAGCCTTATATGGCGGACATCAAACATAATGGCGAGTGGCGCACTATTCTTGTCTGCGGCTTAAGGCTAGGAGCTAGGCCTATTGACTCTCCGACAAACGCTGATCCAAAATATTTTTACTCAGAGGTTTTCGCTCTTGACGTTACTAACCCCAAAGCCACCCCTGAAAACCAATTTTTATGGAGATTTAGCGCGCAAGAATTAGGGCTTATGGTGGGGCTACCCTCAGTTGTCACCAGCAATGGCAAATGGTACGTGGTTCTGCCTAGTGGCCCGGCCACGGATTTCAGAACTCCAGCCCCTGATGGGCCTCTCACTTTCGGCGCCTTATCGCCTTATAAAGGCCATAGCGCGCAAAAAGCCCGTCTTTTTGTTCTTGACGCCTTTGATGGGACTACGGTTACTGATCCCATTTTAGTTCCTGAGGATAATAGCTTCTTTAACGACTCTTACGCGCCCATTCCCCTCAAAAAGTCGACTACTGGGACTTGGAACGATGAAACCATTTATTACGGTTTGACAATTTCTCGAAACTCTGATTGCGAAGATAAAGGCGCGGTATATCGTCTCCAGATGGTTAGTGAGGCTTCTATCGATCCCTCTTCGCCAAGCGGCACATCCCTACCGCCCAATCAATGGAAGCTTAAACGTTTCCTTAACGTGGATCGGCCAGTTACTGGGGCGGTAAATTCCACTTTAGACGGTCGAGGCAACCTTTGGATCTCTTTCGCCACTGGTCGCCTATGGGGCGAGGATGATATCGCCCCTTGCCTTTACGCGAGTAACCCTACTCTTTGCGAGGCGAATCACAAACATTATCTTTATGGCGTCAAGGAAGAATTAATAAATGGTCTCCTGACTTTCTCGGATCAAACCGATAACGCTCAAAATTTATTGGATGTCAGCGCCTTTAAAGTCTTTCCCTCGGGCATGACTTACGACCCAGATAACAACGCCAATCATTTTCTTTCCTATAAGAATCTGACCCAACTGTTAAGAAATGATATGATTCCTGGGTACAAAAGACGTCTTAACTTGTCAACCAAGCTTAATTCTAGTGGGCCTACTGAATCTAATGAGATTTCCACCACCCAGCCTAAGATTACCAGCTTAGGATCGGGTAACTCCATTTTGGCCTTTACTACTTTCGCGCCTAAAAATGGCACCTGCGGCGATACTGGAACTAGCTATATTTATGTTCTTGATCCCTTCACCGGTTTGCCTGGGCCATATTTAAGCGGCTTATTTAAGCCAATCGAAGGCTCAACGCAATTTATACCCGAAGTCAATAAAGTTGAGACTGAAATAGCTAGCGGCGCTTCCGCCGGGAATGGCCCAGTTACTGAGGCGACTCTCATGATTGTGGAATCGCCAGGCGGAGGAAACTCGATCACTATTGGTTGCAATGGCTCGGATGGAGGCTGCCCTCCTGTGAAAACGCCCTCGACTCTCGCCACCAATAGTCTTATCTCTTGGCGAGAGGCCTTTAACGTGGGCTTTTCCTTGTCCAAGACCACAATGAGCCAGGACTTAAATATCGCGCCTTAGTTATATTATTTTAACGGAATAACTGGCCAAGGCGGGCAGAGTCTTTGAATGAGAAGATTTTTCCCGCCAGATCCAGTAAGATTAATTACGATGACAGGATAAATTCTTAGTAATTTATCCTGTCATCGATTTTTAAGGCTACAAAAGTTATTCATACACAGAAATATAATCTTATTGACTTTATAACTGAACTTAGAGGCACTACCTGTGGCGCTTATAATGACCGTCTTCAAGTGTTTGAACCTACCTCTAAGCAAAAAGACATACTAAAAATATTGAAAATGAGATACCTCTTGTGTCGCCGCTATAGCCCTAGGCCTTTTTGCGCTCATAACTTTTGCGGAAATCGCGGGTAACCAATATATGTCGCGCTCGGCTCAGCTAAAACCCAAATTTCGAATTCGGTTATGACCAGAACGCGCTCTGAGGGGGGCGAAACTAACACATGATAGCATATATCGTGGATACCCGCGCCAGATAAGAGTTTCCCGTTATTCTGGCAAATAGGCCTCCCCCTTGTTTAGGACGCGACAGATTTGTATAATTTAATTTCTTGGGATTTTGGCTTCCGAAACAAAAATATTTGTGGACATATTTTAAGGTTTTGAGATATAATTTAATAAACGCGGCTATCGCGGATAAATTTTGGCCTTAGGCCGAGCGTAGCCCATTTTTAAAACGCGCTAAAATTTGCTCTATTATTAAAGGCGGTTGGGCTTTGACCATGAAAGATCTTCCCGTAGGAACCAATTCTTTCTCTAAAATTATAGAAGATGGTCATATTTACGTTGATAAGACTAAGTATCTTTATAACATAATAAAGAAAAAACTGCCACATTTTTTGTCCCGTCCACGGCGATTTGGCAAATCTCTCCTGCTCGACACCCTAAAAGAAATTTTCCTGGGCCATCGAAATCTTTTCGAAGGTCTGTATATTTACGACCAGCCATATGACTGGGAGCCCCATCCAGTCATCCATCTTGACATGTCTACAATCGACTACTCAAGCCCAGAGGAGCTTAACATAAGTTTGTTAAGCGATCTCAGGACATTTGCCAAAAAGGAAAATTTTGACATCGCCGATAATAAACCGGTGGACTTTTTCAAAAGGTTACTGGAAGATCTTTCCGCAATGTATGGCGAAAAGCGGGTGGTTGTCCTTATAGACGAGTATGACGCCCCAATCCTAAGAAATATCCCTAACTCTGGCTTGGCTGAAGATATAAGAGACGCTTTGAAACTATTCTACAGCGTCCTTAAATCTAAAGAGGCTCTCCTACGTTTCATCTTTATTACTGGGATAACTAGATTTACCAAAACCTCGATTTTTTCTGACTTAAATAATCTCCGTGATATTACCCTTCATCCCAAATACCCCAATGTCTGCGGCTTCACTATTGATGAGTTTGACGCTCATTTTCAGGAACACATGGAAGACGCCCTGGAGCCCTTAATCAAACGTAAATCTTTGGCGCTAGGCTCCTCTGTGGACGATCTACGGGCGAAGTTATTAGAGTGGTACGATGGTTACTCCTGGGATGGGACAACCAAAGTCTTAAATCCCTGGTCAGTTTTAAATTTTTTTGATCTACAAAAGTTTGACAACTTTTGGTTTGAGTCTGGAACCCCTAAATTTTTGGTTGATTTAATTAAAGAGCGTAAAATGACTCTTGATCTTTTTGATAATGACTCAACCATAATCACGAATTCACTAAACAATGTGGATATAGATAATTTTGAGCCTATTCCCGTGATGTTTCAGGCTGGTTATCTAACTGTGGATCAGATTGAAAATGAAGAATATCTCTTGGTTTTACCTAATTTAGAAGTGAAATCTTCTTTATTTTCAAACTTATTGTCCTTAAAAACATCTTTTAAAACTATTTCAAAACTTAAAGCCCACGCTGAAGTTCTCCACAAGGCCCTGTCGCAAAAGAACGCTCGGGATATTGAGACAAGTTTTGGAAAATTTTTATCCAGCGTTAGTCTTCAATTACATAATCCCAAGGAAAGCTATTATCAAACCCTATTTATGTTCGCCATGACTTTGGTTAACCAATCCGTCAAAGTTGAGGAAGCCTCTGGCGAGGGTTTTCTGGACGCGTCCGTGGATATTCCTGGAATTGGCGTCTTCATCATTGAGATGAAATATCTAAAGGCGAAGGATCAAGATACTGAGGATATAGTTACTGACGATAAAGTTACTAAAGGTAAAGTTACTAAGGTTATAATGACTGAAGAAGAAATTAATGATGAGCTCAATAAATTAACTCTTGAGGCTTTGCGGCAAATTGACGAGAAAAATTACGCTGATAAATATTGTACCCCTGGCAAAAAAGTCTATAAAATGGCATTAGTAGTCTATAAAAGAACAACAGTTAAAGCTGTTATTAAAGAAATAAAAGAATAATTTCTTTGTTTAAGCCTTTATGGCTTATCAAAGAGACGCGAGTCAGTTTTATATCGTTTGTTTACATAAAAATTAACGCGAAATATTTTTGATCTGGGTATCCTGGCGCGCGCGTGGAAATATTAGTCGCGGCAAGTTTCGCCCTTTCGGAGGGCGCCTAGCGTGGATACCCCCCTCGGACATGATTGACGTTTAGGGGAAGTCTCGCCTTAGGCGAAGACTTTTAAAAGTTCAATAAAAAATTAAAGTTTTGGAAAATACTTTCCATAAGTAGCGCTTATAATGAGAATTTTCAAGTATTTGAACCTACCTCTAAGCAAAAAGACAGACTAAAAATATTGAACATGAGATACCTCTTTTGTCGCCGCTAAAGCCCTAGGCCTTTTTGTGGTCACAACTTTTGCGGGAATTGCGGATTAAGGAAATAGGCCTGAGGCCTTGCGGGAAATATCGGATACATAAGATGTGATATGATGGAAAAATAGCCGTCAAAGGAAAAATACGCCTTTAGAGCGCTGAAGCTACAATTTTTGTTTTAATTATTCTAAAGGTTACGTCAATCTGGGCTTATGGCTTAAAAACGTGGCTTTATTACCCTAACCCCCTTTGGGAGGGCGCTATGGGAACCAAAATATTCTTCGCCCTTTTCTCGCTGGCCTTGGCCTTGGGCTCGCCTTTGTGGGCCAAGGATACCATCAGCGCGCTCTACCAAAAGGTGGATAAGTACTTAGCCCTCCGAGACAAACTCCCTAAAGCCAATGACTCTTTTTGGTCTTGGGTTCCCTTTACCGAGGACAATAAAAACCAGATCCAAGACGATATTAATGTCTACCTTGACCAGTCCTTGGCTGTCCTTCTTGATGACACGGCCATTAAAATCAAAAACGACATTAATAGCCTCGCCGCCGAAAACCGCGCCCTTTTGGAAAAGATTGGCCAATATGAGCTAGAAAAAGCCGCGGCTCCCAAAGAAACCAGCGCGTTAAAGTTCTGGGACACCTCCGTTAGCCAATACAATGACAAGATCGAGGATGCCAAAAAAAAGATTGTCGCTAACACGGCTAAAATAGAAATAAAAAGAGCGGAAATAAAATCAAATTTAGCCAAATCAAATATTTATTTAAGCGACGACCAGATAAAAACCTTGTTGGTCACCGTCTCGGGCCAAGATCAATTGGATGCCATTGTGGCCTTAAAAAACCTTTATAGCCTGGCTGACGCCTTAAAAAAACTCATCGGCTCCAACAGCGATCTAAATGTTTATAAAAAGTACTATGGAGTTTTTCTCTTAGCCACCCAAGCCCATGAGCGGCAGTTGGTTTTGTTTATCGATAAGGTCGATAATAAATACCTCCCCAAACTCAAGGACTTAAAAGATGAAAACTTAAAACTCATGGCCGAGACTCAAGCCTTAGCCGCCCAAAACTCCATCTACGCCCAGAATTTAGTCGCCCAAAGAGTGACTGACGTGGTGGCCGACAAATACCGCGATCTCTTAAAATCCCAGCGGGAAAACCTGAACTCTCGGCTTAAAGCTCTGAGCGAGGTCTTAAAGTATGTGGAAAACACCTACCGAACCGTCAGCCTAGCCTCGGGCCTAGCCACTTCCATGGAAGAAGGCCTTAATACCTTAAAGGCTATTTTGGAAATGCCCATCTTGCCGCCAGTAGCATTTGAAAATAACCTTGAGGCCACCTTTTTGGAGCTATCCGAAAAACTATCCCAAAATTAGCCGCAAAAACTCCTTTTTAGGCCACTAAGATAAAAAGATTACGTCCGAGCCTGACACAAGGTTAATTGGCATTGGGAGCACAGAGGGCGACGGGCCTGGCACAGCGTTCGGCCATGGGCGATAACTTGGTGGGAAAAATCTATCCAGAGATCTTTTGGGATCTGATCCATTAGATCCAACTCAATTCGCTCGGGCTCGACGTTCTTGGTTAAACCTAGCCGAAAGCTAATCCGTTTGACGTGCGTGTCCACCGTCAGTCCCGGAATCCCAAAAACATTGCCCAAAACCACATTGGCCGTTTTGCGCCCCACGCCCCTTAAAGTCACTAGCTCCTCTAAAGTTCCAGGCGTCTTCCCGCCAAAGCGGGCGACCAGATTCTGAGCGCAATCGACCAGGCTTTTGGCTTTTTGCCGAAAAAAACCGCAAATTTTTACGCAATCCTCAACCTCGGCTAAGTCGGCCTTGGCTAAAGATCTGGCGTCTGGGAACCGCTTAAATAACTTGGCCGTGGCCAAATTCACGGTCTTGTCTTGGCACTGGGCCGACAAAATGGTGGCCATTAAAAGCTCGAAACCATCCCGAAAATCTAAGCCGCAACGAGCCTTTGGATAAGCGCTTCGCAAAAAAGACAAAATCTCCGCGATTTCTTTTTTCGACCGCGGCCAGCCTAAATCTTTAGTCTGCTCCGCGCTAGCCTCTTTGGCGCTCGCTTTCTTAGGAGCTTTCGCCTTCACCTTAGGGGGAGCTAAATTATCTTGAGCCATGAAACCTAAAAACCTAGCGCCTAAACCCTTAAAGCCCTAAAACCCTGGCCGCGATATTTTCCGGAGTAAAGCCCAACTCCTCAAAGAGTTTTTGGGCTGGAGCCGAGCGACCATAATCTTCCACGGAAACCATTTGCCCCTTTGGCCCCAGATAACGCGACCAACCTATGGACAAACCCGCTTCCAGGCCGAGGCGTTTTTCGATCCGCTCTGGCAGAACGCTCTCGCGATAAGATTGGTCGTTTTCGTCAAATAGCTCCCAGGAAGGAAGCGAGACGACCCTAACCCTTTTCTGGCCTAAAAGAAGCTTCTGGGCGGCCAAAGCCAAAGCCACTTCCGAGCCAGTGGCGATAATTATGGCTTCTGGCTCCCCTTCGGAATCCGAGAGAACATAACCACCCCGAGCTGGGCCAGTTAGGATGGCTGGATAAGCCGTGGGCGATAAAATTGGCAAATCCTGACGCGACAAAACCAAAGCCACCGGTTCCTTACGCTCTAGGATCACCGGCCACAAAGCCGCGGTCTCATAGGCGTCGGCTGGCCTAATGACCGTGACCCTCGGCAAAAGCCTTAAGGAAGTCAGTTGCTCAATGGGCTGATGGGTGGGCCCGTCTTCCCCTACCCCAACGCTATCGTGCGTGTAAATGTGGATGACTTTTAAGCCCATCAACGCGGCTAAGCGCAAACTCGGGCGAGCGAAATCGGAAAAGGACAAAAAGGTCGAGCAATAAGGCCTTAGGCCTTGATACAAAGCCAAGCCATTGACCACCGCCCCCATGGCGTGCTCGCGAACCCCAAAATGGATGTTGCGGCCTTCTGGCGTTAAGGGCAAAAAGGAGCCTAAACCCTCCAAAACAGTTTTATTGGAAGGGCCCAGATCGGCGCTACCTCCGATGATCTCCGGCAGTTTTTTGGCCAAATCGTTTAAGACCAAGCTTGAGGCTGTCCGAGTGGCTATAGGTTTTTCCCCAAAAGTCAAAGAAGGCCCCAAATCAGGCAAATTACCGGCCCAACGCCTTGTTAACTCCGCGTAATCCTCGGGAAACTTTTCAGCGTATTGCTTTAAGAGCTCTTCCCAAGCCAAGCGATCCGGGACACAGGCCCGCGATCTAGTTTGAAAATTTTTGGCCACCCGCTCATCCACAAAAAAAGGCTCTTGATCGCCATAGCCATAAAACCGCCTCGTCTCGGCCAAGCCCTCGGCGCCCAAAGGCTCGCCGTGGGCTTTGGAGGTGTTGGATTTGGGGCTCCCCGCGCCCAAAACTGTCCGGCACATAATCAAGGAGGGTTTGCCGAGATCGCGCTCGGCGTTTTCCAAGGCTAGATGAACGCTCAAAAGATCATTGCCATCAGCCACGACGATGACTTGCCAGCCATAGGCTAAAAATCGCGCCCGAACATCCTCGGTAAAGGCCAGATCCGTATTGCCCTCAATGGTCATGTGGTTGTCGTCATAAAGGTAGATAAGACGGCCTAAAGCCTGGGTTCCGGCCAAAGAAGCCGCTTCGCTAGCCACGCCCTCCATCAAATCCCCATCGGAAACCAAAGCGTAAACGTGGTGGTCAAAGAGCTTAAAGTCGGGCTTATTGAATTTGGCGGCCATAAAACGCTCGCCCATGGCTAAACCCACGCCCATGGCCAAACCATGCCCCAAAGGCCCAGTGGAGACCTCAACGCCTGGCGTGACATCCCTTTCCGGGTGACCCGGAGTCAAGGAACCCCACTGCCGAAAATTTTTGAGATCATCTATGGCGAGGCCATAACCACAAAGATGCAAAAGGGCGTACAAAAGAGCCGAGCCATGGCCAGGCGAAAGGATAAAGCGGTCACGGTTGGGCCAGTTGGGGGCCAAAGGATCGCGCTTTAAAAATCTTGTCCACAAGACATACAAAAGCGGCGCGGCTCCTAATGGTAAGCCTGGGTGGCCGCTTTGAGCCTTTTCCACCATGTCCACGGCCAAAAGCCTTAAGGTGTCGACTGAAGCCCGATCCTTGCGGTTATAGACCGATTCGGACATGATTACCTCCTAAAAAATCCTAAAAAAGCCAAATGACTAAAAAAAAGGAAAAAACGTCAGCCTAGCCAAAATAGGCCACCTGACTGGGCAAGATTGATAGGGTTTACAATAGGGACAATTATAGAATATTTTTTGGGTTTTAGAAAAGCCCTAAAATCCTCAGCCTCAAGGCTAAGCCAAAAAAACCAAAAAGCCAGCCCTAAGAGGCCAAAGCTCGCCTCTGGCCAATTCCGCTAAAGAGGCTCCCAAGTTTTGTTAAAGGCTTAGGCTTTAATGACCGTGGGCCCAGTTTGGAAGACCCCGCGAGCGTCGATCAATAAGGGCGAGCTCTTTAAAATCAGCTCATGGTTAAAAGCGTCATGGTCGGTTAAAAGAACCACCGCGTCTTGGCTCTCTAAGGTCTCGGCGGTTAAAGGCCAGGATTTGAGCTCAAAATTAAAGCGCCTAGTTCGGGGCAGAACCGGAATGTGCGGGTCGCTATACTCCACCAAAGCCCCAGAGCTGGTCAATAAGCTTAAAATCTCCAAAGATGGGGATTCGCGCATGTCCTCGACGTTTTTCTTGTAAGCCATGCCCAATAACAAAATCTTGGAACCCTTTAAGGGTTTGGCTCTTTGGTTGAGGCCAAAAATGATCTTATCGACCACATAATTAGGCATCCGGCAATTGACGTCGCCGGCCAGCTCAATAAAGCGCGTGTGGTGCCCATAAGCCCGAGCTTTCCAAGTTAAATAAAAAGGATCAATGGGGATGCAGTGGCCGCCTAAGCCTGGGCCAGGATAAAAAGGCGTAAAGCCAAAGGGTTTGGTGGCCGCGGCCCGAATGACCTCGTGGATGTCCAACCCCATGCTGTCGGCCACAACTTTTAGCTCATTCACCAAACCAATATTAACGGCCCGGTAAATGTTCTCCAACAGTTTGGTCAATTCCGCGGCTTGGGTGGAGCTGACGGTCACGACCTTTTCAATGACCTGGCCATAGAGAGCCCGTCCCACCCGAGCGCAAGCCGGGGTGGTTCCGCCTAAGACTTTGGGGATGGTTTTGGTCGTAAAGTCGGGGTTAGCGGGATCCTCGCGCTCAGGGGAATAAACCAGAAAATAGTCTTGGCCCACGGTTAAGCCTTTAGCCTCAATGGGCGGCTTAATAATCTCGTCCGTGGTGCCAGGATAGGTGGTGCTTTCCAAAGAGAGAACTTGCCCGGCCCTTAAATGCGGCAAAAGGGAGCGCAAGGTGCCCTCGACATAGGAGAGATCCGGCTCGCGGTGCTTGGTTAAAGGAGTGGGGACGCAAATTAAGATAGCGTCGGCTTCCTGGGCCAAAGAAAAATCCGTGGCCGCCGAAAAGCGACTAGCCGCCTCTTTTAAGCGCTGAGACTTAATGTGCCCGATGTAAGATTCCCGCCGGGCGATCTTTTTGACCTTTTCCGCGTCCACGTCTAGGCCCAAAACCTGAAACCCGCTTTCCGCGAACGACAAAGCCAATGGCAAGCCCACATAGCCTAAGCCCACGATGGAAACAACGGCCTTAAAATCAGAGATCTTTTTGAGCAACTTGATTTCGTGGTCAGACATTATTTCGCCCCCAATTCTAGCCCTTGATTGACCAAAGAGCTGATCCTGGCCAAAGTTTCGTCGGACAGGTAAGGATGCATTGGCAAACTTAAAACTTCCAAAGCGGCCTTTTCCGTTTCCGGGCAAGAGGCGTCAAAGTCTTTTCCAGCCAATTGTTTATAATACGGTTGTTGGTGGAGCCCCAAAGGATAATAGATATTGGCTGGGACGCCCGCCTCTTTTAGATATTGAATTAAGCCTGATCTTAATTGAGCCGGAACTCTAACGGTGTACTGAGCCCAAGCCGAATAGTAGCCTTCAGGAACTACTGGCTTAATGATTTGGTCTGACAAAAGCTCGTTGTAACCTTGAGCCACTTTTTGACGAGCCTCTAATTCATTAGGAAAAACGCTCAGTTTCTCCAAAAGAATAGCCGCTTGCAAAGTATCTAAGCGCGAGTTTACGCCTAAGCGGACATGCTCGTACTTAGAAGAGCCTTGACCATGGCTTCGCGAGCTCCTAATGACTTCGGCCAGATGGGGATCGCGAACCAGAACCGCGCCGCCATCGCCATAGCAACCCAAAGGCTTGGCCGGGAAAAAACTAGTGGCTCCCGCGTCGGCCAAAAGGCCAGCCTTTTGACCGAAAATCTCCCCGCCAAACCCTTGAGCCGCGTCCTCCAAAACCAAGATATCGAATTTTTTGGCTATGGCTTTTATGGCCGGAAAATCGGCGGGCAAACCAAACAGATCCACGGGGATAACCACTTTAGGCTTTAAGCGGCCCTTTTTAAAAACCAACTGGATCTTGCGCTCCAGATCCTCTGGGGAGAGGTTATAAGTCTGAGGATCCACATCCACAAAGATAGGGGTCGCTCCCCTTAAAGCCACGACCTCAGCGGTGGCCACAAAGGTAAAGCTGGGGCAAAAAACCGCGTCCCCAGGGCCCACTTCCCAAGCCAAAAGCGGGAGCGTCAACGCGTCGGTGCCGTTCGCGCAACCAATGACTTCGCCGCCGCCCACAAAAGCGGCTAAGGCTTTCTCCAGCTGGCCCACTTCCGGCCCGCCAATGAACTGGGTCGCGGCGGCGACATTTACAAGGGCCTTTTCAATTTGCGGCCTTAAAGCCAAGAATTGGGCTTTCAGATCAATAAACGGCGTCGGATCCATCAACGCTCCTTTGTCATAAGGGTTTGATACCCTGTCGCTCTTTTTGATAAGCCAGACCACAAATCTGGCATTTAAGCTCTTCGCCTAATTTTTCGCCACACCGGCAGACCCAACCCGTTCGCCGAGCGGGCACGCCTTTCATAAGAGCGTAGGGCAAAACGTCAGTAGTGACCACCGCCCCAGCCGCGATAAAGGAATATTCGCCTAAGACGTGACCGCAAACTATGGTGGCGTTGGCCCCAATGGAAGCCCCAGCCTTAATTAAAGTGGGGCGCATTTCGCTCATCCGGCGAATAAAAGCCCGGGGATTGAAAACATTGGTAAATACCACGCTTGGCCCACAAAAAACGTCATCCTCGAGTTCCACTCCCTCATAGATGGAGACATTATTTTGAATTTTGCACCCTCGCCCAACCTTGACCCGAGGCCCAATGACGACGTTTTGGCCTATATTGCAATCAGGGCCAATCATAGAGCCTTGGAGGATATGAGAAAAATGCCAAATTCTTGAGCCTGGGCCAATGACGGTATCGGAATCGACCACGGCGGTGGGATGAGCCGAGTAGCCAGGGCCAGGCTCGATCTTTTTAGTCTGAAACTCGCTCACGGGATCGTCGAGCTTCATGATCTGCGGCCTTGATTCCTCTAAAGAGCGATCCAGGGCCGTTAAAACGCCCAAAACTTGTAGGCCTTCCAAAGCGTGGGAATCCGTCGGCGGAATCCGCGTCTCTATGGCCGCCAAAAAGGCTAGGCATTGCTCTTTTAAGGGTTCTTTGGGTTGGAGCTCAATCTTTTCTGGCTTGGCCATTTCCGCTTCTGGCTCCAGACCCCGCCACTTAAGGCGATAGGAATATAAAACCAGCTTATCCGACCAGGGAGCCGAATCCTCAAAAACGGCCATCTTGTCTAGGCCCACCAGGACTAGACGCTGTTCTTTCACCGGGTTCAGCCAAGAGACGGAAATGTGAGCTTTAATGCCCATGGGAAAAACCAAATCCGCGTCAGCCACGTCTTGGACGCCTGGGGCGAAATAACTGCCGCCATAGCATTGAACCGAGACAGGCAAGGAGCCCAAAAGATTCATTATGAGGCTGATATCATGGGGGGCCAGATCCCACAAAGCTTTGCCCTCGCGCCTAATCCGCCCAAAATTGAGTCGCCGGGAATAGACGTGACAGATCCGGCCCAATTCCCCAGAATGGACGATTTCTTTGAGACGGATGACGGCGGGATGACGATTTAAGATGTGATCGACCATGAGGATGGCTTGTTTTTCCTCAGCCAAGGCGACCATCTGACGGCCATCCTCAAAGGCCAAAGCCAAGGGTTTTTCCACTAAAACGTCTTTGCCGGCCTTTAAGGCCATAATGGTCTGTTCCGCGTGGAGACGTGGGGGCGTGGCGATGACCACTCCCTTAAGTTCTGGATCCTTTAAGGCTTCCTCAAGGCTGGCCACGATGGTAACGCCTGGATATTCCTGACGAACGCCGTCTAAAATGGCCTCATTGGAGTCGACCACCGCTTTTAAAGCCCCGAGTTGCCAAAAGTTGCGAACCAGATTCCGACCCCAATAGCCAGCCCCAATTACGGCCACTTTGGGTCGACGCGATAATTCCGACATAAATCACCTAAGGCCTCCCCGCGGACGGGGAGTGATGGATCTGGAAGCCTAAATCTAGGCTCCCTTTTGGGGCTAAAGGCCCAATACCCTCTAAGATTGGCGAAAAAAACCTTTAGGCCGCAAAGCCATAAAAAAAGGCGCGATTAGCCAAACTATAAACTATTTCAATTAAGCTCCCTAATGACCTAGGGCGGACAGGGCTGAGGGGGCGTCAGGGTATAAGCGAAAACTAGCCACCAGATCCCAAACTTCCAAAACCCGAAAAAAATCCGGTTGCTGTTCTTGATCCAAGACCAAAGCCAAGCCTGGGCCATAAGCCTGGCCTAGGCTAACCAAGAGTTCAAGCTCAGGGCTAGAAAATTGGCTTAAATTGGTTAAATCCAAAGCTAAGCTGGCCTGACCGGTCGAGATGGCGGCGTGACAGCTAGCCAAAAAAGCCTGACCCAACTCCGCCAACTGACCATTGGCTAAGGTCAAGAGCTGACCTGGGCTAGGCGGCTCCAAGGCTTTCAGGTTATAATCGCTCTCTAATAGAGAGCTAGGCGGATTATTTGAGTCTAGATGGTCATAATAAGAATGATCGGAGCTAGCCAGCCGCTCAGTAGGCTCAGATTGAGGCGCGGAGCTTTCCAGGGTTTCTTCGGATTCTTTTAAAGACTCGCTTAAAGTGGCCAGCCAGTCCACCTCGTCGCTTTCCCCGTTTTCTAACCGGTCCAAGATGACTTCGACCGTGTCTAAAACCTGAAAAAGTTTCTCCACCACGGCGGTGGAACAAGCGCAAGCGTTCTCCCTGACCGTCTGTAAAAGAGACTCGGCGGCGTGGAGAAGATTGTAAAGATTTTTTTGGTTGAGAAAGCCGCTGTTGCCTTTAATGGTGTGCAGAGTGCCCATGAGGGCGTTTAAGTCAGCCAAGGATTGGGGATCTTTTTCCAGGGCCATTAACTGAGTTCCGGCGTTGGCCAGATGCTCTCGAGAATCAAAGATAAATTCTTCTAAAATGTCGCTAGCCATAAATCGCCACCAAAAAACGAGGATCGCCTCTACTGAGGATCTAAGCCAAAGAAAATTATATCATATATATCTGTAATGGAAAATGATTAATTTTGAGCCCAATCTAGGAGATCCAGTCTAGGAGGCTCAGTAAGGCCATGAAGGCCAAATGAGCTGGAAAGGCCCAGCTAAAAGTTTGGCCTAAGCCAAGCTTT
This sequence comes from Deltaproteobacteria bacterium, assembly GCA_031270705.1. Taxonomy (GTDB): domain Bacteria; phylum Desulfobacterota; class Desulfarculia; order Adiutricales; family Adiutricaceae; genus JAIROO01. The sequence continues at coordinate 1,968 of JAISWW010000231.1, read as the reverse complement.
TTCGAGTTTTTAAGATCCTAGATAGTTTTTAGGAGAGAAAATAGTAAAGTCTTAAGTTATCTAGTTATAATTTGTAAAAAAATATAAAAATCCGCTAAAAGATATAAAAATAACGTTTAACTGATAGACAACATTTTCCACGCTAAATTATAACCAATTATTTTAGCCTAATCAAAGCGATTTTCATGAAAAACTAAGTAACGTGACGATAAACATAACCCCGGTTAGCCTAGCCGATCTAAAAGAGTTTCGCTCAGCGCGGTTAAGGATTTAAGCGAGGCTACTTGGATTTTTTAGGCGGCTTCCCTGATCCGCTTTTTGGCGACTTCCCTGCCCCACTTTTTGGCGACTTCCCTGGCCCACTTTTAGCCGACTTCCCTGGCTCGCTTTTTGGCGGCTTTACTGGCTCGCTTCTTGACCTGGACGGAAAACTCATGGCCAGCGCGTGGTTGATCTGTGGGAAATCAATGTTGTCAGGATCCCAAGAATCTAACGAGAACATCATTAAATGGCTCTCTTCCTCGGTGAGCTTAGACTCATCTTTGCTTATGATCTCCCGAAACCATTCCAGATCTTCGTAATAGGCGTCGATTCCACCACAATCCTCAGGCGGGCAACCTCCCTCGCCGGCCAAACAGCCCGCCGCGCCTTGAAACTCCGGCGGTGGAGAGTAGTCAGGGTCAATAACTTTGACCGCGTGCTCCCAGTAGTCGCCCATGTCATAGACGTAATGAATGACGCTGCCCTTGCGCAGGCCCAAGCTATCTAGGCGAGCGTTAGTATCTCTTTCGCGCGAGCGTTTGCGTTTGGTGGGGGATATTTGTCGCCCGCCTAACAGAGCGGCTATCGCGCCGAAGATATCCTCTTCTTCGTCCTCTTCGTCCTCTTCGTCGTCCTCGTCGAACAGAAGCTCATCATCATCATCGTCCTCGTCCTCGTCGAACAGATCCTCAACCTCGTCCTCGTCCAGCCCGAACAGCTCCTTATAATCGGTGGCGGCATTAAAGAAGATCTCGTCCCTGATTTTAAACTCGTATAGGTGATAGCCATTCCAGCCCATCACGCGAATGAGGACATTGTGAAAATCACTCAGCTTTATATCCGCGGGCGCGAAAAAACGACGCCATATTTTTGGGGACGAGCGCTTTAATTCAATCCGAAACAAAATATATTTTGTAGACATAAAATACCGCTTGTGGAAAAAGGGCCAACAATAATGGAACTAGAAAAGATTAGCCCAAAACCGTTCAATGGTCAAGGTCATGATCAAGGTCTTTAGGCCAGAAAATCGAAGTTTTAAAAACTTTTTTTAACAAAGTGATCCTTTTAGAATAATTTTACCAAAAACTTAATTTTATTATTCTTTTATCATAAAGCTAATTATATCCTCTTTTTCTTCTTCGTCAAGAGCTTCGTAAAACTTGACGCCTTCGCCAAAAGTCCCAACCTGTGTTTAAGCAGTTTTCGTATATCAAAAATACACAGTAAGGCAATTATCGTCTACTAAATCTATATAAAAAACTTATTTTAAAAAAATTTACCTGTTTCACGTAAAACAAACGTTTTTCTTCCTGATAAAAGCTTCCCTAGGTATTATAATATAGAATGATATAAGCTTTCTTTTTTACTCGATCTACGGAAATTCCCTTTAGGGTAGCCAAGCCAAGCCGCCTGGCCACCCTAAGCTTTAGGTTACTGTCCTTTATACTCGAAGACTCCATTTTTTCTTAACATGTTGATTTTACTAGGTTTTCCCTTAATTCTCTCAAAAACATGTGCTAAATCCTGTGCTAAAGGCACACCCGCGTCCTAGACTTAGACGCGGGCGTTTTAAGGAGGGCTCTCGGCGGAAATTAGGAATCATTTTTGAAGGGAGTCGGCCCATTTTCGGAGGGCCTTCTTGTCTGAGTTGGCGAGATATAACGCGTCTTTGAGATCCAACATATAAAGGAGCATCTCCTGGTTAGT
>JAISWW010000173.1 GCA_031270705.1 Deltaproteobacteria bacterium | reverse complement strand
GTTACGATCTGCCCGAGGCTATCCAAAAAGCCAAGGATTACGTGGCCAAGGCTTTTGTGGGCGCCCCGCCCTTTGGGCGAGGACCTGGGCCTTTAAACCATTTTCACCAATATTATGCTTGGCGATATCCGGGAAAATATAGGCAAATTCTTCAAAAATAAGACAATTAAGACGAAAGCGCGAACCGAAAGCTAAGAAGACATGAATAGCCCGCTAAAAGAGCGTTTGCGGCTAATGTTAGTTATTGGCCAAGCCCAAGCTCAACCGCGAACCATCCTGGAACTAGCCGATCTGGCCTTTCAAGGTGGCGTCACGGCTTTACAACTCCGAGAAAAAGATCTAAATGGCTCCGAATTTTACCTCTTAGCGCTGGAAGTAGCCAATTTTTGTCGCCAAAAGAACAAATTCTTTATTATAAATGATCGCCTCGATATCGCCCTAGCCGTGGGAGCCGACGGACTCCATTTGGGAGCGGACGATTTGCCCTTGAACGTAGCCAGGCGATATTGGCCACGAGTTCTGGGAGCCACGGCCAAAACGCCCGCCATGGCTCGCCAGGCTTTAAGCCAGGGAGCCGACTATTTGGGGCTAGGCGCTCTTTTTCCGAGCCCCACCAAACCCGAATCCCCGGTCATGGAGCCCCAAACCCGAGAGGCTATAAAGGCTTTAGCCCGCCAAAACGGCCACCCGCCTTTGGTGGGCATTGGCGGCCTGACCCCAGAGAACGCCCAGCTGGCTTGGTCCTTTGGCCTAGATAGTTTGGCCGTGGTCTCCAGTCTAGCCACGGCGGCGGATCCAAAAAGCCTCGCCCAAAAATTCCTCTTAGCTCAAAAGGCGGCCCAAATTTAGCTTGAGACGGGCAGAACCGCTTCCCAAGGCCGATTGTGGGCTTTTTCGTAAGCGGCTATTTTGGCCTCTGACTCCAAGATCAAAGAGATCTCGTCGCCCCCAGCCAAAAGCCTCTCTTTAACAAAAGGATCTATGGCGAATTGACTGACCCAGCAATCGGCTCCGGCCAAGGTCTGTTGGCCTAAATCCACGGTCACCTGATAACCAGGGGTCGCGGCGATGCGGGCGATGAGATCGGAGACCGTCTCCTGATCGCGCTCAATCAACAATAAGCCTTCTTTGAGGCTATTATTGCGGAAAATATCCCCAAAACTCGGGGCGATGACCACTTTAAAGCCATAATCTTTCAAAGCCCAAACCGCGTGCTCGCGACTAGATCCGCAACCAAAATTCTCGCGACTGACCAAAAGACCAGCCCCTTGAAACCGCGGCGCGTTTAAGAGGAAATCCGGGTTGGGCTGGCCATTTTCCAAATACCTTAGATCATTAAAAAGAAACTGGCCAAAACCCGTCCTCTCAATGCGGATTAAAAATTGCTTCGGGATAATTAAATCCGTGTCCACATTAGGCCTATCCAAAAAAGCGGCCAAAAGGGTTTGGGTTTTAAAGGGCTCCATCAAACGCTCCAAAAAAAGGCCATTATAAAGTATTCGCCCAATAAAGCGAAACTAAAAATTCTAGAGAAAACTTTAGCGAAAAAAAATAACGTGGCGCGAACAAAGAATTATGGGCCGAGCCGGCCAGCGCTCTGGCCAAAAACCATAATGGCCTATTCTATCAGAAATTTTTAAATAAACAATAAGGAATTTCCAAGAAATCTAAGATAATTCCAAAACTCAACTCACAATAATTCAACTATTAAACAAGTTTTTTGGCTAGCTAAATAATGGTTAACGGGTCGCTATATTCAGAAACTTGTAAAATAAAGTTGTAATTATTTAAATTATTATTAAAAATTGTTTAAATACCAGCATTTTCATCAAAATTCTCAATATTGTGATGAAAACAATATAACCTAGTCTGGGGAGCGAATTTGCGCATAATTGGGCTTAATCCAGATTATAGCACAAGCGGCGGCGGGATCTCTAAATTTTCTTTTTTTTGACAAAAATATAAGGAGCCGCTCCTTCAGCCAGGGGCTATAGTTGAAAGGCCAAAAAAATATAAGGTTTGGTCGGCCCTATTAGCCTTTCGGGTTGGGGAACGAGGATCGGGCTCAATTTTCTTTTATCATGGCTATATTTTTCTAAAAATTCATTTTATGGCGCTTTTTTATATATATAGAGATAATTATGAATTTTTAGGCTTTAAAGGCTAAGTCCTTTTCGCTTCCTAAGATCCCCGCCGCCTGGCCCTTATCATTATATATGTTGTTACTGGCTCCAGAGAGCGGCTAACTCTCCTACCCATCTATCTTCCTAAGCGCCTAGCCTCCCTAGCCCCCTAATGATTTATTGTCCAACATTTGCTATAATCCGTCCTTGGATGAATTGACCAAGCGCGATCAGCTCACAGGCGCTTGGCTTCTCTTGACCGTGGCTTTATCTATTTGGATGACTTTTATATAAAAATACTTTGTTTTTACATTATTTTTATATTCTTTAGTGGTTATTTTCCCTAGCGTCTATCTTCCACCCTAATCAGTTATCCGCTCGGCCAAGCGACTCCGCGATCTTCCATAATGGGTATGGCTTCTGTTTTTTCCAGAGCCATGAACCTATAGCTCCCCTAGAGGGGACGGTCAGCGACCATTTCTGACCGATATAAGGTAAGGACTTTTCCCAACATGCCTGTTCCCAAAAGTCCAGGCCAGGACTTTTTTCTCGGCTTGGACGTTGGTTCCATAAGCCTAAAAGTCGCTTTATTGAGCTCCGCTGGGGCTCTGGTCTTTGAAGAATATTCCCGCCATCAAGGGCGGCCCTATGTGGCGGCTCTTTTGGCCTTGGAAAAACTAGCCAAAAATTTCCCTTTAGAGCGAATCCACGCGCCTATGGTCACGGGGGTGGCCGTGGCCCATTTGGCCGAACTCTTAGGCGGCCAAGCCTTGGGCGAAGTCCTGGCTTTGACCATGGCCGCCAAAACCCTTTATCCGCAAACCCAAAGCCTAATTGACATTGGCGGAGAGGACACTAAGCTTTTGTGGCTGAAGCCGACGCCGAACGGGCTTATTTTGGCCGATTTCGCCATGAATACCCTGTGCGCGGCCGGCACGGGCTCTTTTTTGGATCAACAAGCTCATCGCTTAGGTTACGATATCGCTCAGTTTGGCTCCTTGGCCTTAAAATCCGAGGTTCCGCCTCGGGTGGCGGGCCGTTGTAGCGTTTTCGCCAAAAGCGACATGATTCACTTGCAACAATCCGCGGCCCCGGATTACGAAATTATTTACGGCTTATGTCTAGCCATGGCTCGGTCTCTCAAAAGCGGCCTAGCTAGAGGGCGCGATCTGCCCGCTCCCGTCCTTTTTACGGGGGGCGTGGCGGCTAATCCAGGTTTGAGACGAGCTTTTCGGGAGATTTTAGGCTTAAACGAAGAGTCTTTGATTATTCCCGAGACTCATTTTATCTTTGGCGCTTTGGGAGCGGCCCACCAAGCTCTGGCCCTAAAACCGGCCCAGCCTCCGAAAGGCTTGGATTTAAGCCCCCTTAAAAATTTCGCCCAAAATCGCCGGCCTTCCCCCGATCGCTTGCCGCCTCTTATAAGGCCCCCCAAAAAACCCCAAGTCAGCGAATTTGATTGGACGACCATTGATAATCAAAAATCAATAGATCCCCAAGAATTATTGGAAGTTTACATCGGCGTTGACGTGGGCTCGGTCTCCACCAATGTGGCCTTAGTCACCCCTGATTTGCGTTTGGTGGCCCGTCAATATTTGCCCACGGCTGGTCGGCCTTTGGAAGCCATCGCCACGGCCTTTAAAAACTTACGGCCACTAGTCGAGGGCCGGGTCAAGGTTTTAGGGGCTTGCTCCACGGGCTCGGGTCGTTATCTCTCGGCCGATTATCTGGGCGCCGATCTGACGGTCAATGAAATCACCGCCCAAGCCACGGCCGCGGTTAGTCTCGATCCCGAAGTCGACACCATCTTTGAGATCGGCGGCCAAGACTCCAAATACATCTCCTTAAAGCAAGGGGTCATCACCGATTTCATGATGAATAAGGCCTGCGCCGCCGGGACGGGCTCTTTTTTGGAAGAGCAAGCCGATAAACTTGGTCTCAACATCAAAGAGCAATTTGGGGAAATGGCTCTAGCCAGCCAAGCGCCCGTGGCTTTAGGCGAGAGATGCACGGTCTTTATGGAGTCGGATCTGGTTCACCATCAACAAAATGGGGAAGAGCCGCGCGATCTGACCGCCGGGCTTTGTTATGGCATTGTGGCCAACTATCTCGGCCGAGTGGTTGAGACTAGGCCCATTGGCCAAAGAATTTTCTTTCAAGGAGGGACCAGCTTTAATCAAGGGGTGGCCGCGGCTTTTGAGGCTCGCTTAGGGCGAACGATTACCGTGCCCGATAACGCCGACGTCACCGGAGCCATGGGAGCCGCCTTAATCGCCCGGGATCGCCGTCAATGGGCCGAATCGACCTTTGTCGGCTTTGATCTCTCCCAGCGCGGTTACAAAATCAAAAGTTTTGAGTGCCGTCATTGCGCCAATCGTTGCGAAATCCGGCAAGTGGAAGTGGCTGGCGGCGAGCCTTTCTATTATGGCTCGCGTTGCGATCGCTATGAGGGAGCCAATCGCCCCAAAAAGACGCCGCGCTGGCCAGATCTCTTTCAATTTAGAGAAGAGGCGGCTTTCCATTGCCCAGAATTAGCCCAAGCGCTTGAGGCCATTAAGTCGGGCCAGATAAAAAGCCGCGGGCGTTTGGGTCTTATTCGCACCATGACCTTCGCGGAATTGGGGCCTTTTTGGTCGGTTTTTTGGGCCCAGTTAGGCTATGAGCCAATCTGGTCGCGGCCCACCAACAAATCCACCATCCATCAAGGTTGCGAAAGGGTGGAGGGCGAATTTTGCTTTCCCATTAAAGCCGCCCATGGCCATTTGCTGGAGCTGATGGGCGAGGATATGGAAAGAATCTTTTTGCCCTCGGTCGTCAATCTCCCTCCCGATTCCTTAGGGGCCAGAGACAACGCCGCCTGTCCCTACGCCCAATCTTTGCCTTTTACGGCGGGCGCGGCTTTGGATTTACGCCCGCCGCGTTTACTGACGGGGCCGGTCTTTTTTGGGGAAGGCGAAACAGCTTTATTGAATAGCCTTTATAACCTAGCCAAACCCTTAGGCCTAAACAAAAAAGCCGTTATTGAGGCCATTAAGGCCGGTTGGGCGGCTCAGAAAAACTTTGGGGAGCGCTTAAGGGAAAAAGGCCGGCAAACTTTAGAAACTCTACAAGAAAAGGACGTGGCCATGGTCGTCGTGGCCCGGCCTTACAATGGCTTTGATCCGGGCATGAATCTGCGCTTAAGTCGCAAGCTCAGCGATCTGGGGGTTTTGGGTTTGCCTTTGGATTTTCTGCCCTTAACCAATAGTCATCCTGAGGCCCAAAGCCATTATTGGCGCTATGGGCAAAAAATTACCGCCGCGGCCTCGGCCATCGCCTTGGATCCGCGCTTGCAAGCTCTCTATATCTCTAATTTTGGTTGTGGCCCAGATTCCTTTATTGTCCATTTCGTTAAGCGCTTAATGGGCGACAAACCCTTTTTGGAAATCGAAATAGACGAGCACTCTTCGGACGTGGGCGCGGTGACGCGTTTGGAGGCCTTTTTGGATTCTTTGGCCGCCCGGCAAGCTCGCTCCGGTTTAAGCGCCCCGGTTAAGCCGGCCAAAGACTTAAACTTGCGGCCCGCTCCTCGCCCGGGCCAAACTGTTTATCTGCCGCCCATGTGCGATCACGCCCGGCCTTTGGCCGCGGTTTTGCGGGGCGCGGGTTTGGCGGCCGAGGTTTTGCCCGAGTCCGATCAAGAGACCATTGAGTTAGGGCGAGCCCAGACCTCGGGCAAAGAATGCTATCCGCTCATCTTGACCGTGGGCGATTTTTTGAAAGTGGCCCAACGCCCAGGCTTTGATCCCCAAAACTCGGCCTTTTTTATGCCTTCCTCCAATGGCCCTTGCCGCTTTGGCCAATACAGCCGCTATTTGGCTCTCATCGCCAAGCGCTTGGGTTACGCGGACATAGAAGTGGTGGCCTTGGATCAAACGGGGAGCATGTATAAAGATCTGGATCAAGCTTCTAACCAAAAAGCCCAGAGCTTATCCCGCGGCGTTTGGCAAGCTTTGGCCGCGACCGATCTTTTGCAAAAAGCCCTCTTCCACACTCGCCCCAGGGAGAATAGCCCTGGGGCGGCTTGGCGAGCTTACGAAGAGTCTTTAGACGACTTAACCGAGATCATGCCCCAAGGTCGCTCGGCCATTAAGAAAGCCATGGCTAGGGCCAGGGACAGATTTGAGGCGGCCAGAGCCCGAGCCAACGGGGCCATCCCCAAGGTCGGTTTGGTGGGGGAAATCTACGTGCGCTCCAACCGCTTCGCCAATGAGGATGTCATCGCTCGCTTGGAGGGCTTAGGGGCCGAAGTCATGGCCCCGCCTTTCACGGAGTGGGTTTTTTATACTGGTTATGTCAACGCCATGCGGGCCGCTCGCCAAGGCCAATGGAAAAAACGGCTCAAATCGGCCTTAACCATCTTGGTGCAAGATTTTGACCAAGGAGGTTTGGCCAAACCCTGGGCCGGCTTTTTTCCCGATGGGGCCAAAGATCCGGCCATCTCGGAAGTAGTCGCCTTAGGCGAAAAATTTCTTGACCGCTCCTTCCAAGGAGAAGCTATTTTATCTTTGGGCAAGGGGCTCGAGTTTTATCATCAAGGGGCGAAGGGTTTGGTCAACATCATGCCCTTTACCTGCATGCCTGGCATGATTGTCGGCGGCTTAACCAATAGCCTCAGAGCCGCGGCCAACGGGATGCCGGCTTTAAGCCTGGCTTACGACGGCCAAAGCCAGACTAACGCCCAAGCCCGCCTGGAAGCTTTCATGTGCCAGGTTCACAATTTCCACAACCCGGCCCAATAAGGCCCAAATCCACGCCACGACGATAGGAGAGACGGTGGATAAAATCATCATTAACGCCATAGACCCGGAAGAATGCCGGGTGGCTATGCTGGATAGCGACGGGCGCCTCCAGGAGTATTACTCCGATGTGGGTTACCGACAACAAAGCCTTTCCAACATTTACAAGGGGGTTATCCAAAACATCGAGCCAAGCCTTCAAGCCGTGTTTATCAATTTTGGCCACGAGCGCAACGGTTTTTTGCAACTGACGGATATCCACCCGGAATACTTTCTCGAGGAGGCTGGCCGAGCCCCGGACATTAAAAAAGTCCTCAAAAAAGGCCAACCTATTTTGGTTCAGGTTTTAAAAGAGCCGGGCCGCGTCAAAGGAGCCTCTTTAACCACTTTTATCTCTTTGGCTGGCCGTTTTGTGGTCTTAACCCCCGGGCGCGATCACGTGGGAGTCAGCCGCAAAATCGAAAGCGACAAAGAGCGCCAGCGTTTGCGAGCCATCGCCGAGGATCTGCCAGCTCCCGAGGGTTGTGGCTACATTGTGCGCACCGTGGCTGAGGAACGCTCCAAAAGGGAGTTGGCCGAGGATCTTTATCAGGTTCATACCCTGTGGGAAGATATCCGTCGCCAAGCTCAAGAAGCCCCGGCCCCGAGTCTTATTTACCGCGAGCAAGATCTGGCCATTAAGATTCTAAGAGATCATTACACCAGCGACGTGCGGGAAATATTGGTGGACGAGCAAACGGTTTGGCGGAAGATTGTCGACTACCTGAAAACCATCGCCCCCGGCCAGCAGAAGATCGTAAAGCTTCATAAAGAAAAACGCCCCATCTTCGCTCGCCACCAGTTAGAAGAGCAGTTGGCCACCATTTTTCAGACCTCGGTCCGTTTAAAAAGCGGCGGCTCCATTGTCATAACGCCTACTGAGGCTTTAGTCTCCATTGACGTTAACTCGGGCAAAGGCACCAAAGAGGGCAGTTTGGAAGAGACGGCCTTCGCCACCAACCTTGAGGCGGCCGAAGAGGTGGCTCGGCAATTGCGCTTAAGGGATCTGGGGGGCCTAGTGGTAGTCGACTTTATTGACATGCGCGAAGAAAGGCACCGCCGCGAAATCGAAAAAAAGGTGCGCGACGCCTCCAAACCCGATAAGGCCAAATGCGACTTTGGCCTCATTTCCAAATTTGGCTTAATGGAACTGACCCGCCAAAGGCTAAGGCCTTCCATTGAGCTGGGCTCTTTCGCCATCTGCCCCCATTGCCAAGGCCGGGGCCTAGTCAAAACCTCGGAAAGCGCCTCTTTAGGCTTTTTGCGGCAAGTGGCTCATCTCCTCTTTAGTCGCAAAGAAATTGGCGAAATCCGAGCCCGCGTTTATCCGGACGTGGCCCACTTTTTAGTCAATTTTAAGCGGGCGGATCTGTCTCGCTTGGAAGAAAGACACAAAGCCCGGATCATTATCCTAGGCGACACCTCTCTCTACCCCGACCAATGGGAGATCGACGCCTTCCGGCAAACGGCTGAGCTCGAGACCCTAAAACCTGGGCAAGTGGCTGGCCAAGCCGAGGATGGCGACGAGGAAGCCTTGGAAGCGCCCAAAGAAATTAAAACCGGCCCGCCCATTGGCCATTATTCCAGCCAAGGGGGCTTATTTAACGCCGGCCAAGCTCATGAGGGATCCAATGGCGGAGCTAATGGCGGGGCTAGCAATCACCACGCGAGTCACTTTTCCCATGGCTCCCACCCGAGCGAAAAAAGCGGACGACGCCATTCCAAACCCCGCAAAAGCCGCGAAAATCGCGAAAAAAGCGAGTCTTCCGTTGCCCAAGCCTAAGAAGTCCTGGAGTAAATTTTGGGCCGGCCTATTTTTATTGGCTTTTTTAGCCCTGGCCTTTTTTGGTTGCGCCTACCCGGCTCCTTTTGACAATGGCCTTTATGGAGCCCAGGCGCCTTTATACCCTGAGCGCCAAATCACTTTGGTTTTTGAGAAAGCCAAAACCTTTAGCCCCGTGGCCGGGGCTTTGGTCAAAATCGAGGTGGAGCCGCCCGCTCGCTTAATTAGCCCAGCTGGTGGGGAGGGCCGCACCAGCTCGGACGGGACTATAGCCTTAACGGTGGCCACCGTCGCCCAATATGACCAAAGCGTCATTAAGCAAGGCGACATAGCCGTCGATTTTCCCATTAACTTTAAGGTGACTATGGATCGCGGCGGCCAAACTCTGGTTTGGGATCTGGCCGACAATCAGTCTTTCGCCCGTTACCGGGATCCTTTGTATCAAGGCTTAAATCGCGATCCAGATCCACACCCTGGCTTTATCACCTTAACCGCGCCCTAATATTTTTTCGCGCGTTATTAAAAATTCGCCCAATTTTTGGGCCAGGCTAACGTCATCGCGCGTTCGCTTTAAAAAGATCGGCTTGTCATGTCCAATTACCTAGGCCTCGCTCAACTCAGGACGGAAATTCCCCTGACCACGGAACGCGTGGAACTGCGCGATGGCCTTTTTGTGAAAAATTTTACCCACGTTTCCCAAAGCCATGGCCTTTTGGCCAATATTGACCCATCTTTAGGCCATCTAGCCCTTGGCCCGACGGCGGAGGATCCAGATTATTTCGCCCTTTACCATCAACAGGACAAAGATATCGTCGAGTGCCAAACCTTTAGATATCATCTGATGTTGGAAGAAGGCGTCAAACCCCAAAGCTTAATCTTTTTGATCCATGGCTTTAACGAGCGCTCCTGGTCCAAATATATGCCCTGGGCCGCTCATTTGGCCAAAAGAAACAAAGCCGCGGTCTTGATGTTTCCTATGGCTTTTCACATGAACCGCTCGCCCAAACTCTGGAACGACACCCGGGCCATGAAAAAAGTCAGTTTCGAGCGGCAAAAGCTTTATCCGGACGTCTTATGCTCGACCTTATCCAACGCGGCCATAAGCGTAAGACTTCAGGCCAATCCCTCGCGTTTTTTTTGGTCGGGTTTAGTGGCCTACCATGATATCGTCGATCTGGCCACTTCCATTCGGGCCGGCGGCTTTGCGGATCTCGATCCTAATATAAAGCTCCATTTTTTCGCCTATTCCATTGGGGCTTTTTTGGCCGAGATAGTTCTCTTCGCCAACGCGAACTCTCTCTTTGAGGACTCGAAACTAGTGGCCTTTTGCGGGGGCCCGGTCTTTAATCGGCTCTCCCCGGTGACGCGCTTCATTTTGGACAGCGAAGCCAATGTGCGTCTCTACTCGTTTTTGGTGGAGCATTTGGAGAGCCACCGCCGGGCGGATCCGGAGCTAGCTAAGCATTTGTCGGATTCCGAGCCCGCGGGTCGCAATTTTCGTTGTTTATTGAATTACCGGGTGGATCGCCTTTATCGCGAGGAGCGCTTTCGGGAACTAGCTAACCGCGTTTACGGCCTAGCCATGGCTCAAGACGAGGTGGTGCCGCCCTATGAGATAATTGGCACTTTGCGGGGCACGCAAAGGGACATCAATATCCCCGTGGATATTGTGGATTGTCCCTACCCCACTCAACATGAGGATCCGTTTCCCGTGGCTGGTCCCAACAAAGAAGTGGCCAAAATCTGGCTGGATAAAGTTTTGCGGATGGCGGCCGAGTTTTTGGCCTAACATTTTATATGGGCCGTTTTGACCCTTTACTTATGAGGAGAACTCCTTGACAACGATAAACGTGGGCTTGCTTGGCCTGGGCACCGTGGGCTCCGGAGTGGCCAAGATCATCATTGAGGAGGCCAATCTTTTAACCCAAAAACTGGGTTTTTCTTTAAAATTGGCTAAAGTTTGCGCCCGAAATTTGTCCGCTTCGCGGGCCTATAACCCGCCCGCCGACCTTTTAACCACCGACCCCATGGACATTGTCGGCAATCCCGACATCCCCATCGTGGTCGAGCTAATGGGCGGCTTGGAGCCAGCGCGGACTTTGGTCTTAAAGGCCCTGTCCTCTGGCCAACACGTGGTGACGGCCAATAAGGCCTTATTGGCCACCCATGGCCAGGAGATTTTCCAAAAAGCCCTGGAGACTAGCCGCGAGCTCAAATTTGAGGCCGCCGTGGCTGGGGCTATTCCCATTATCCGGGTTTTAAAGGAAGGTCTCACGGCCAACCGGATCCAATCCGTCTTTGGCATTTTAAATGGCACCACCAACCATATCCTCACCCGCATGACCCAGGATGGCCTAACTTTTCAAGCGGCTTTGGCTGAGGCTCAGGAATTTGGCTACGCCGAGGCGGATCCCACCAATGACGTGGAAGGCTTTGACGCGGCCCATAAATTGACTTTATTGACCGCCTTAGCTTATGGCTCTTTGCCGAAGGTCGCCGATTTTCACGTGGAGGGCATCACAAAGCTGGAGCCAGAAGACTTCGCGGCGGCCGCCGAGTTTGGCTATGTCATAAAACTTTTGGCCATCTCGACCGTGGATCAAGATGGGCGCCTAGAGATTCGCCTCCATCCGACCATGCTCCCCAAAGGCAGTCTCATGGCCGAGGTCAATGGAGTCATGAACGCGGTCATGGTGCGCGGGGAGGCTAGCGGAGACATATTCCTGTCCGGAGCCGGGGCGGGCATGATGCCGACCGCTTCCGCCGTTATGGGCGACATCGTTGAGACGGCGAGAGACTTGCGCTCTGGCTCCGCTCCCCAAGTTCCGGCTTTGGGCTGGCGAAACGCGCAAACTTTGGCCGTTAAATCCCAAGACGACGTTCGTTTAGCCTATTTCCTAAGGTTTACGGTCATCGACAAACCTGGGGTCTTAGCCGCCATTAGCGGAATCTTAGGGAGCCACAACATTAGCATCGCCCGAGTCGTCCAAAAGGATCACGATCCGAAACGCGGCGGGGTGGTCGTGGTTATTCTCACCCACGAGGCCAGAGAAAAAGATCTCTTAACGGCTTTGGCCGAAGCGGCTAAGCTCGATTCCTTAACGGCGCCCACTCGCTTAATCCGGGTGGAAAAACTGGTTTAAGGCGATTAGCCCGAAACCTAAAAAGAGTAGTCATAAATTAGCCGGGTGGGCTTTTGGCCCACCCGGCTAAATTTTCGCTCTTTACTTTTCGCTTTTGGCTTCTCTTGGCCGCAAATAAATTTCTACCCTTGCTCAAAAGCCCCATAAACGCAGCCACAATAGTTTTGTCGATAAAGGCCATTTGACCTAGCCATGGCCTGCCCTTCTTTCCAGCCCACCCGAAAATCCTCGTAATAAAACTGGGCCCCTGGTTTTTGGGCCTCCCGTCCCGCTCTAGCGATGAGATCGTGTTTTTGCTGACGACTAAAAAGGAGGGTGGTCGAAAAATTGTCCAAACCCAATTGGCTGGTGGCCGCGGCCGCGGCTCGGAGGCGGATCTCGTAACAACCCGCGCAACGCTCTGGGGCTTGTGGCCTTTTCGCGGCCATGGCCAAAAATTTATCCGTCTCATAGGGCGGGGTAAAATCAATAGTCAAATCACGGGTCAAATCACGCGGGGCGCCCAAAAGTCGCGTAAAAAGAAAGGCCAAGCCATCTCGGCGGCGGCGAAATTCGGCCAGAGGCTGGATATTGGGATTATAAAACCATAGATGGAGTTTTAGGCGCGGGTATTTTTGGAATAAAGACTCAATCGGCCAAATAGCGCAAGGCGCGCAACAGACATGCAGGAGCAATGATTTTAACGGTTGAGGCTCAAACTCCGACATGGTAAGTAAATACCGCGCTCGAGCCTTGGCCTAAAACCGAAGTTAAGCGTATCTCCCCAGAGTGGCGATCAACCAAGGCTTTGACCGTGGTTAAGGATAGGCCCACCCCCACTTGCCCTTTGGTGGAAAACAAAGGCTCAAAAGCGTGCCGCAAGACTTTTTCGTCCATGCCCCGGCCATTGTCCTTGACCTCAAACTTTAAACTGGCGGCGGTTTTTTCCAGATTGACCACAATCCGAGGGTTTTCCACTTGGATGACGGCTTCCAAGGCGTTGGTGAGCAAAGCCTCTAAGATCGTCAAGAGATCCTGGCGAGCCACTTTTTCCGGGGCCAGCCAGCGAGAGTTATTTTGAAATAAAGATCTTTCCGCGGCGGAGATTAGTTGCCCCTGGTTAGTTTGGCGGGCGGCCATAACGACCTTGGACCAGGCCTCATCCACGACGGAGGCGACCAAGACTGACTCCAGAGCCTCTTGATCCCCGTCGCCCACATTGGCCATGGCCGCCAAAGATTCCAAAAGGGTCACCGCGGTTTTGAGGCTATCTCGGCTATCGGCCAAATACTCCTGGCGTTTTTCTTGGGTTTGGTCGGGATTGTTAAAATCAATTAAAGCCAATGAGCCCATGACCGCGGAGAGGATATTCTTAAAATTGTGATCTAGCCAGTTCGAGAGCTCTAGCTGAGCCAACAAGCGATACCTTTGAATTTTTTGATCTAAGTCGGCTAAACGCTTTTGGTTTTTGTCCATTAAGGCGCCCACCAAACCCGGGAGCTCCGCGAAATAGTCCCGGCCCTTGATGACGTAATCCAAAGCCCCCTTCATTAAGGCCGAGCGAGCGAGTCTCTCATCGCCCAAACCCGTGGCCATGGCCACCGCCGTCTCTGGGGAAAGCTTTTGGAGAGCCGCTATTAAACCCAAACCATCGCCAGAAGCTAGAGTATAGTCGGTCAAGACCACGTCCGCCCGCCTTTCCTGACTGATGGCCACCGCCTCGTTCTGGCTATCGGCCGCCCGGGACTCATAGCCAGCTTTGATCAGGGTTTCGGCGGCGAAATTGGCCAAAGCCAAATTAGCTTCCGCGACTATGACAAAAGACACTTCAATAACCTCAACAATAACCTCAACTAGAATTTCAATTAGGCTTAGCTAAATCTTTTTGAGCTCGACCTTGTTTTAGGCAAGCCCACATCAATAAGCCCACGCCAATCACTATGGTTACGTCGGCTAGGTTAAAGGCCGGCCAATGATAATCTCGGAAATGAAAATCCAAAAAATCGACCACCGCGTTATAACGCAAGCGGTCGTGAATGTTGCCTAGAGCCCCGCCCACAATAAGGCCCAAAGCCGCCAAAGATAATTTTGTTTTGGCCTCAACCAGGAAATAAGCCAAAGGAAGCATGGCCAAAAGGGCCAACAAAGCCATTTTTAAGCCTTGATAAGAGCCTTCGGCGGACATGAGGCTAAAGGCCGCGCCTTTGTTATGAACCAGAACCAGATTAAAAAACCCAGTTACGGGCCGGATTTCTAAAATTTCAAATTCCCTTAAAACCAGAGCTTTGGCCGCCAGATCCAAAATTAAGGAACCCAAGGCCCAGGGCCCAAGGCCAACCAATTTCCGCGGCCAGGTCATTGGATGGAGGTCAGATCGCGGAGACTGGCTAACTTTGGCTCTAGTATTTCTAGGATGGGCAGAAAATCGGTTTTTCTTAATTTTAATAACTCCCAGGCGGGCATGGAAATAGGGGGCACCAAGAGATCGCCCGCGTGGCCAAACCCCTTGGATCTAATAATGATGTCCGCGATGTGAACTATGGCCACGCGCTCAGGGTTTAAAACGGCTTTTTCCGGGCGATGATGGAGGCGCATGGGCTCGGCTAAGGACTCGGGGAGGTTCCAATGCTCGGCCAGCCATTCCCCCAAGTCACAATGATCAAAATCCAAAAGCTCGTTTTCGGCCTCATAAAAAAGGATGGGGCCTTCCGCGACTTTTTTCAGCACCACGGCCATTTCCTCAGGCAAATTTAAGGCCAAAACGACTTTGCCCAGATCATGCAAAAGGCCAGCCACCAATATTTCCTCCGCGTCGTCGCGGCCCAAAACAGTAGCCACGGCCCCAGAAGCGGCGGCGCATCCAATGGAATGCTCCCACAAGCCAGCCATGCTTTTTTGGATCATGTCAAAGACTGAGCTCGTTAAGACTAAACCCTTAACCACGTCAAAACCCAAAATGACTAGTGCCTGGGAAATGGAGCTGATCTTGCGGGACATGCCAAAAAAAGCGCTATTGGCCATCCTTAAGACTTTGGCCGATAAGACCTGATCTTGAGAAATTAAGCGCCCAACCTCAGCGGCCGAGGTTTCCGGATTTTCCACCATCCGAGAAATTTTGGCCACAATGCCGGGCACCGTGGGCAGGTTCTTTATCCGGCGAACCTCTTTTTTGGCCTGAGCCCGATCTTGGATAACTGACTTGGCCATGGCTAGGGTTTCGCCTCTGTGGCGGTGGGGCTAGTCTCTAGAGGCGGGGCGAGCAAAGCCAAGGTCTCGTCGCGTTCTTTGGCGGCTAAAAAAATAATGGTTTTCTTTAGGGCCAAAAGAACCTGGCTCTCTTTGACCCGGACAAAACGCTCCTCCAGCTCCGCCAAAAAGCGTAGGTAATCGGTCAGAACCTCCTCGGGCGTTCGGCCATCGGCTTCCTCAATGGCTATGGACTCGATATTTTGCCTGGCCAGCATCCGCAAAAGCCCCTCAGTCACCTCAGAGCCTTGATTGGCCAAAAGAACCCCGTCATGGCGGGTCAATTTTTCGGCCAAAATCTGTCCAGGCGCGGCTTTGTCCAGGGGAATTCGCTTCACTTAAGCCTTCCTTAAAAACGAGGGGCCTTTAACTATTCTTGATCGTCTAGTCTTGATCCTCTAGTCTTGATCGCCTAGTCTTGATCGTCTAGTCAGGCCAAAAAGACCAACCCAAAAAACATCTCAATTAGGGAATTTAGGGTTTGAGCCTAAAATTGGCGCAATTGGTCATTAGACCCATTGAACATTAGCCTATTTAAGGTTATTCTGTCAACCTTGGTTAGCCGAGCCAAAAGCTCGGCGATTTTAGATCCTAGCTAAAAACGGACGATTCGGAGGGTAGATAATAACCGCCTTACATTCCAATAAAATCCAGAAAAAGTTTTATTGGTAAAAATTATCATATATCTGTTTTTAATTTTCAATAACAAACATAACTTATTGAAAAAGGTTGCTATCAAAACTATCTCACCTTATCCTTGGGTCTGGATTTTTACCCTTCGATTATAGTAAGATAAATCTGTCTGGGGCTCTATATAGCCGAACCAGAGCCGACGCCCTGACGACAATTATAAATTATTGTTAGGACGATTTTTGGCCCGTGACTGGGCGCGCTATATCATTATTATAACACGACCCTTTGATTGAGGGTTACTGTTCCTTTAGGGCGAGGTTTATGGAACTTTTATGCGATGAATGTGGAGCCCCCCTTTTGGCCGACAACTGCTCAAATTGTCAGAATCCCGTGCCTTTATGGGCTAAGTTTTGTCCCCATTGTGGCCAAGGGATGACTAAAATCAGAACCAAATCCGAAACGAAAGCCAAAAGACAACTCTGTTCCGATGAGAGTTGCGTTGGCATAATCGGCCCGGATGGCCTCTGCACGGACTGCGGCAAACGGCCCCTCTAAGGCCAACCTATAGGGCCTAATGGATTTTAGCCAGATAATCTTCGGGGAGCTTGGGGACTAGTTTATAAACGTTTTCTTTTTTATGTATTCCGCGCCTAATCTCTTCTTTTGGGATAAGATTAAGGATCTATTATAATGCCAATCCTGCTCATTGTTGGACTATTGATAATTGTTGGGGGCCTTATCCTCTTTGTTTCTTGGTTCAGTTTTTTCTGGATCTTGATAAAGGCTCTGGCTCCCTTGGCCATCATCACCTTAGGCGGGGCCTTGACCTACTTTGGCTGGGAAGAAAGGAAAGACCGCAAAGGCGCGGTCTTAGACTTTTCCTCGCCCGCCGAGGCTAGTCGCTATCAGGCTGAGGCTTTGGCTTATCAGGAAAAACTCAGTAACATTCAAGATGATGAGCCCGTTAGCGCCACGGAAAAACCGACTGAAGAGACTCCCAAGGCTTCTGAGCCGAATAACCCAAGCGAATAGCCAAAAAAATTTCGCCCCAGCTTAAATTTTTCTTGACAGCGGAATTTTCTTACTGTAAACTTGCCAAACTTAAAAGCTTCGGGGGTAATCAGATATCCCAAGGCTTGATTTTTTGACTACCGTTCCTCAGTAGCTCAGTCGGTAGAGCAGGTGGCTGTTAACCACCGGGTCGGCGGTTCGAGTCCGTCCTGAGGAGCCAACCTTCCTTTTCCAAGCTTATCCAAGCTTGTTTTTTTTGTC
>JAISWW010000169.1 GCA_031270705.1 Deltaproteobacteria bacterium | reverse complement strand
TCACTAAGGAAGCTCCCAACTATCGCTTGGAGGCCAATTAAGCTTTTGGCTCGCTAATCTAGAGCCAATTTGGATAGCCCTTTAATAGCTCTGTTTAAAAATTTTGGCTATTAACGCTTAAAAGCTTTTTGGTTAATGATCATTAGCCAAATGGGTCTCGCTCGCCCTAACGGCCTTATTTCGCTTAAGAAGCTTAAAAGCCAATAGGGCTAAAGAGCCTAACTGGCCTTGGCGACCAATAAAATGGCTCTCCCCGCCGTGGCTTTGACTGACCATGGCCAAATGATGGGTTTAGGGCTTATTGGCCGCTTTGGCTAAAAACCTATTACCTAAATGAATATAAAACTAACTTAAAGCCATTTTTGAGTTCAAAAAGCCTGATTCAGAAAAACAAACCGTTAAAAGTAGCTCAGCCAAGATAAAAAACTCGAAAAAATCTCAACTTAGAGGATCAAGCCAAAATCCCCCAAAGCCGCCCTTCGCCCATTAGATGGCCAATTAATAAACTATTGACGTTTTCGGGCGAGATAAGCTACTATATACATTAATAATCTTTGAGCCAACCCCATAAAATGTGGATCCTCTTTTCGCCAACTCATCTAACCTAAACCCTTGGGAAGCGTCAAAGCCTTGAGAGAAGCCTATGTTCGTCCACCTCCATGTCCATTCTTGTTATAGCCTTCTGGATGGGGCCATCCGCGTTAAGGATTTAGTTCAAACGGCCTCGAAAATGGGCATGCCCGCCGTGGCTCTGACTGACCATGGTCAAATGATGGGGATCTGGGCTTTCTACCAAGCCGCCAAGGAAGTGGGCATCAAACCCATCCTCGGCGTTGAGGCTTATGTGGCCAACCATGGTCGCGAAAAACGGGAACCCAACGAAAGTCGCCATCACCTGATCCTTTTGGCTCAAAATATGACCGGCTACCGCAACCTTTGTCGGCTGGTCTCATTGTCCAACCTTGAGGGGTTCTACAATAAGCCAAGGGTGGATAAGGAACTCTTGGCCCAATACAATGAGGGCCTTATCGCTTTATCGGCCTGCCTCCAAGGGGAACTGCCCCAGGAGATCTTGCGCGGCTCAAGCCAAGAGCATTTGCTGGAAATCGCTCAATCTTTCATGAAGATCTTTCCAGACCGCTTTTACCTAGAGATCCAAGAAAATGGCTTGCCTCAACAGCCCATAGTCAATGAAGCCTTGATTGATTTGGCCCAAAAAGCCTCTTTGCCTTTAGTCGCCACCAATGACTGTCATTACCTTCTTAAAGAGCACCACAAAGCCCACGATATTTTATTGTGCGTCCAAACCCACAAACTCCTGACTGACGAGAACCGTCTGCGCATGGAATCCGAGGAGTTTTATTTTAAGTCGCCCCAGGAGATGATCAGCTCTTTTGAATATTGCCCCGAGGCTATCTCGAACACCCTGGCCATCGCCAAAGCCTGCGAAGTGGAGTTTCCGGAAAAAATACCTTTCCATTTTCCAGTCATAAAGCTCCCCGAAGGGCAAACCGCCGATGAAGTCTTAGATAGCTCAGCGCAAAAAGGTTTTGAAAAACGTTTAGCTCAATTAGCCAAAAAAGACGATTATCCATTTGAAACTCAAGTTTATCAAGAGCGCTTGAATTACGAGCTCAACATAATAAAAACCATGGGCTTCGCTGGCTATTTTTTGATTGTGGCTGAGTTTATCGCTTGGGCTCGAGAGCATGGCGTCTTGGTGGGCCCAGGCCGGGGCTCGGCGGCGGGGAGCTTGGTGGCTTGGTGTTTGGGCATCATAAACGTTGATCCCATTCGTTATGGGCTCTTGTTTGAGCGTTTTTTAAATCCCGAGCGCGTCTCCATGCCTGACGTGGACGTGGACTTCTGCGCCGATGGCCGAGCCGAAGTCATCCGCCACGTCTCGGAAACGTATGGCGGTTCCGATTGCGTGGCTCAGATTATGGCCATTGGCCAGTTGAAAGCCAAGGCCGTCATTAGGGATGTGGGGCGGGTTTTGGGGATGGGCTACCAGGAAGTGGACACCATCGCCAAATTAATCCCCAATACCCTTGGGGTGACCATTGATCAAGCCATAGCCGAGGAGCCTAGATTAGCCAAAATGGCTGAAACCGACCCCGCGGTCAAATCTTTATTGTCTTACGCCCGTCTTTTGGAAAACCTCCCGCGTCATTCCTCGGTTCACGCCTCCGGAGTAGTCTTCGCCGATAAACCCTTAATGGAATACCTCCCCTTAAGCCGCGACGCCAAATCCCCTGAGGTGGATGGTCGAAGGGCTTCGGCTGTCACCCAATATGAGCTTAATGGGGTGGAGAAAAATGGCCTCATTAAGTTTGACTTTTTGGGTTTAAAGACTTTGACCCTAATTAAGCACTGTTTGGCCTTGCTGGCCAAAAAAGGTCTCAATATCGATCTTGATAACCTAGACTTTAAAGACGAGGCGACCTTCGATCTTTTGCGCTCAGGACAAGTCAATGGCGTTTTTCAATTGGAGAGTTTTGGCATTCGCCGAGTTTTGATCAAGATGATCCCCAAAAGCATTGAGGACATCTCCTGCTTATTGGCTCTTTATCGGCCTGGTCCCATTGAGGGTGGCCACGTGGACGATTACCTGGATATTCGCCATGGCCTTAAAAAAGCCCATTCCATTCTGCCCCAAGCCGACGAGATCCTCAAAGAAACCCACGGCGTTATCATCTACCAAGAGCAAGCCATGCTTTTGGCTCAGGTTTTGGCTGGCTACACCCTAGGCCAAGCCGACTCCTTAAGAAAAGCCATGGGCAAAAAAGACGAAAAGGGGATGAGCGAGCTAAAGGAGTCTTTTATTCAGGGAGCTGAGAAAACTGGCACCCCCAAAGACAAGGCCGCGGCCATTTTTGACGATATCTCCAAATTCGCCGGTTACGGGTTTAATAAATCCCACTCCATGGCTTACGCGGTTTTAACTTATTGGACGGCTTGGCTAAAGACCCATTACCGAGCCGAGTTTATGGCCGCCCTTTTGACCTCGGAAATGGACAAACTCGAAAAATTAGGCCGCTTCATTGAAGATTGCCGTCGTGACGGCTTAAACGTGAAACCGCCAGACATTAACGCCTCGGATTATCCCTTTTCGGTTTTAAATGGCGATATTATCTATGGCTTAGGAGCCATTAAAGGCGTGGGCCAAGGCGCGGTGGAGGCCTTAGTCAACGCGAGAGCCGAAGAGCCCTTTAAAGATCTCTTTGATTTTTGTCTCCGGGTTGACTCGCGCAAGGTCAATCGCCGGACTATTGAGGCCTTGATTCTCTCTGGCTCATTTGACTCCACGGGGATCGCTCGGGAAGCCATGATGGAAGTCCTGCCTGAGGCCATGAAAGGCGGGAAAGCCAAAACCAAGAAAAAAACCGAAGGCGGCTTGTTTGACTTATTGCCCGCCTCGGAAACCAGCGAGTCCAATAAATGGCCCACCGTCGCCCCTATGACCCAAAAAGAACGCCTAGATCATGAGCATAAATACTTAGGCATTTTTTTAAGTGGGCACCCTTTAGGCCCTTATGAGGCGACATTTCAAGCCTTAAGCTCCTTATCCATTACCCAAGCCAAATCCGCGACCGAGCCCGTCAAGATAACCATAGCCGGGCGATTGTCGCGAATCACTTATAAAAAGGACAAAAAAGATCGCTCCTACGCCTTTGTCACCCTAGAGGATATGTACTCCTCTATTGACGCCATCATCTGGAACTCCCAATTAGCCGGTTGCCAAGCGGCTTTAGAGCCTGATAACCTGGTATATATTAGCGGCAGACTTGATCCCGGGGACGAGCGTTTTAGCTCCAAGGTCATTGTCAATGAAATGGTCTCCTTGGATCAAGCCTTGGCTAGCCACATAAAATGCCTCTACATTAGAGCTCCCTTGGAAGAGCTGGATCAGACGCGGGAATTTTTACAACCCCGTTTAATCGACAAAACCCCAGACTCTCCACAAGTTTGGCTTGGCTTAATCGATGAGGTGGGCGAGGCTTTTTTCCAATTGACGCGATCTGTCGCCTTGAGCCCAGCCTTTTTAACCGAGGCCAGAGAAGCTTTGGGCTTTTTTGGGGAAACTCATTGCTTGCCTCAGCCTCAACCCTTTGATCGATCTGATCTTTAACTTGGCCCTGACCTTCTCATGGAAAAGCCCAAATGTTTAAGCGCCTATTAAAAAGCCTAACCTATATTCTTTCGCTCCCCAGAGCCCAAAAGGTCGTTCCATGACCAAGGCCTTAGAGCTATTGGCCAGATTTCCCCAAGCCCAGGTTTTATGCTTAGGAGATCTGATGCTGGATCGGTATATCTATGGCTCGGCGGATCGACTCTCCCCTGAGGCTCCGGTGCCCATCGTCAGAGTCCAATCCCGAAAAATCATGCCTGGGGGTTTAGGCAATGTGGCCAAAAACCTGGCCACTTTAGGAGTCAAAGTCTGGGCCGTGGGTTTAGTGGGAGACGATGGCCCAGCCGAGGATTTGCGCCTCTTAATGAAAAAGGCTTTAGATCCTATTGAGCCCATCTTTTTAAAGGATCCGCGGCGACCCACCACCGTCAAAACGCGCCTTATCGCGGGCATCCAACAGGTGGTTCGCTATGACGAGGAAAGCGACGCTTTTTTAGAAGGCTCTTTGGCGGAATTATATCAAGCCGAGGTCGCCCGGATTCTCCCCCAAGTTAAGGCGGTGGCTTTATCCGACTATGGCAAAGGCGTTTTAAGCCCGAAAATCGCTTCTTGGCTTATTAGCCAAGCTCAATCATTAAATATTCCCACGGTCGTGGATCCCAAAGGCGCCGACTACAGCCCTTACCGAGGAGCCACCGTGGTGACGCCCAACTGCCAAGAACTGTCTTTGGCCGTGGGCCGTCCCTTAAAAAAAACCGATCCCCTGGCCTTGGCTCAGGCGGGACAAGAACTTATGGCTCGCCATGACTTAAAAAACTTAGTCATCACGCGAAGCGAAGAAGGCATGACTTTATTGACCGAGTCTGGGAAAATCCACCATTTGCCCACCCGAGCCCAAGCCGTTTATGACGTCAGCGGGGCGGGCGACACGGTCATGGGCGTCTTAACGGCGGCTTTGGCTTGTGGGGCGGATCTTTTGGTAGGCGCGGTTTTGGCTTCGCGGGCGGCTGGGGTAGTGGTGGGCAAAGTTGGCACCGCCGTGGCTACCCCAGAAGAAATCCGTGGCTCAGTCGCTTAAGGGATTGGAGCTGAGGCTAAAGCCGCCAAAACCGTCTACCTCCGTGCGAGCGGCTAAAGTTTTCGAGTTCGCGGGAGCGGCCTCTAAGGTTTTGCCCTCTTGAGCGCCTTTCGGAGCCTCAGAATCCGCCTCAGTAGGCTCTTCCCCCTCGGTCAGGGGTTTCGTTTTTTTCGTTGGTCTGGGCTCATTGCGATTGGCCAGCATCTGAGCCCCGGCCAAATTTTTAATGAGCCAAATCCGAATGATATCCGCCGACCAATCCAAAGCTTTGTCCACCGCCTCGGATTCTAAGGAATTAAAGGGCCCTAGGACATAATCAATGTTGGAATGGCCAAAATTATTTTTGGGCGGTCGACCCACGCCAAACCTCAATCTATCAAAAGTATTGGGCAAGGCTTCCACGAGAGATTCGACGCCGCGATGGCCAGCCGCTCCCCCGCCTTTGGAAACTTTTATCCGCCCCACCGGCAGATCCATCTCATCGTAGACGACTAGAAGGTTTTCCGGGGCCACCTTATAAAAGTCCACGATCTTTTTGACTTCTTCGCCAGAATTGTTCATAAAACGTTGTGGCCAAGCCAAAAGAACCTTCTGACCCTCTACTTTCCCCCAGGTCAATAAACTATTCCCATTCCGCCGGGGATCTTCCAACCCTCTTTTATTGGCGAAATGGGCCACCGCCATAAACCCCGCGTTATGCCGGGTATTTTGATATTTGGGGCCAGGATTGCCTAAGCCCACCACTATTTTCAAAATTCCCTCCGCCACTTGCCACCATCTTTGTTTTTTAGGAATATCGCCAGCTAAAGAGCTTTGGCCAATATTTTAAGTTCCCATTGGCCATCGGTCAAGATTCAGGAAAAACGCGATAACTCAGGCTAAACTACCATTCCTAATATAATAAATATTTTTAAACTATTTATTTAGTTATAAGATTTTAAATACTGATTTTAGTAATTTAATATAAGATTTGACTTTATAATCTTTAAAAAATTTTTTCTATTTGTAATGAATCTGATATTGAATATTTGGGGTTTTGCCTCCAGGCCAGGGGCCTAAAGAGGTTTTTTGATAAAAGCCCTCAAAAAAAATACTTGACAAAAAATTTAACTTATGTTATAATGTCTTTGATATAATGACTTTTATGTTAACTTCAAGGTCGCGGGCCTTTAATGGCCTTACGCTTGGAGCTTGTTGGATTATATTTTCTACTTTTAGGATCGTTTTCCTTGATAAAGCTAAAGCCAAATCCAACGCCGCTTGGCTTTACGCGCCACGCGTTTAGTTCCCCGTGGATAGCCAAAGATTAAGGAACCATAAAAGATGTCATGAAGAGGCCATGAAGAGGCATTGAGTTATTTGATTTATCAAAGGCAAGATTTCCGCGAAGCTAATTAAGCTCGCCGACAGGACAGTTGATGCTTAAAAATACCGAACGTTTATTGCCAGAAAATGAAGATTTTGATAACTCTACTCCCCTAGACATTATCCACTACTTGGTCGTGGTCAAAGGTCAAGATGAGGTCAGTTATGAGGAGATCTTGGCCTTGTTGAATTATGTCTCCCCACCCACCAAAGAACAAATTTGCTTGGATCCAGAGATTGCCCTAACCGCCCACGAAAATTTCACCACCATGTCCCGAACTCTGGGGGGCGACATTGAGGCCAAGATTGAGGAGTTTGAAAAACTGGCCCATCTCTCGAGCAATGAGGTTTTCAAGGCTAAATGGCTGACCCAAGCCAACCTTTTAAGCAATCTACGCCCGCCGCTGGACGCCACCAACGTAACCTACAGTTTGCTTCACGACTGGATCCCCCATGACTACAAAATCGCCTTTGCCATGGAGACTTTAGGGGTACCCATAAAATTTCAACACAATGCTTGGCGGTTTGATTTTGCTAATAAAACCAAAAAATTTAAATATATGCCTGCCGACTTGGTTTATTTTTTAAAATATTTAAATAAAGAGCCTTTATATTGCAATAAAGATGAAAAGTGGATATTTTTCGCTAAACATAATAATTTTGATAGTTCTTTTAATGAATGGATGCGGAGTAATTTTGCTAATATAGACTTAATTGAATTATTTAACAAACGATTCAATTCTTATTTGCCTGTCAAATATGAAGACTCACCCATTGGCCTGGAGCGGGCCCTGTCTGGCCAGATCATCCTCCATCCACACCAAAACCGCGAAATCCGCCGACTTTTCCACGAAGGCCTAGGCCTTTGCGCTTTTGACGTGGGGCTGGGAAAAACTTTCGTGGCCTTGGCCTTAGCCACCTGGGCTCGACAAGAAGGCCGTTTTAACCGAACCTTAATAGTTGTTCCCAATTCCACGATTGGCCATTGGACGGAAGAAAGCCGCCGTTTTTTTAGCGAAGCCTATTTTAGGCGGAACGCGGTGGTGATTGGCCAAGGCGAGAAGTTGTCCCTACCAATCCCAGACGAAACCAGTCTCTTAATCATGACCAAGGAAATGTTTTGCTCCCTGCCCATCAAAGACGAAACCAAGGAGGCCTTTGTCCAATATACTGACGCGTTTAATAACTCAACTAATCTTAAAGATGACCGACATTGGACTTTAATGGACGAAAATAAACCGTTTTTTGAAGACTTAGGGGTTGACTCTTTGATCATTGACGAGGCCCATATGTTCAAAAACGGGTACCCCAGTTCCGGGCGTTTTAAAAACATCGCTTACCTGTCTCACCCTATCATGTCCAAAAGCGCCTTAAACGCCCTAGCCAAGGCTTACTGGATCCGACAGAAAAACCAGGGCTTGGGGGTCTACGGGTTAACGGCCACGCCCCTAACCAACTCGCCTTTTGAGATTTATAACATGCTCTCGCTGGTGTGCGACCATAAAGAATTGGTCAAAATGGGCTTCAACCAGGTGGATGACATCATCAGGCTTTTTGGCAAAATTAAAATAATTAACAAAGTCAAGGTCAACGGGCAGGTTGAGCCAACCGAGGCTCTAATGGGGTTCGTTAACCTTGATGGCCTCCGCAACACTTTCCGCAAATACGTCAATTTGGTCGGGCTTAAAGACATCAAAAACGAGCTGAGTTCCCCCGAACAATTAGATAAAGTTGAGAGCGTCATTCTGTCCGAGGCCCAACAAACCCAATACCACAATATCCGTCAATTGGCTGACCAACTATCCAAGAGTAAAACCCCAAACATGACCCATATTTTCAGTTTAATAAGGGATATGGATAGATTAACTCTTGATATTGATTTATATTACCGTAAAAGCTCTTATATTTTCAAAACCGCCGATCGAAAAAAAGTTGACGCCCTAGTTGATAGCCTGCCCTCGACCTGCGAACATTATGTATTAGAGCCCAATACTTTGTCTTGGTCAGTAGTCACCTCGAGTACGGAAATTGAGCTCGTCGAAAAAGACGACTCTATCATTTTACGAGTTCCTGACTCTTTGGACAAAATCGTGGCCCACGCGTTAAAAAACAACTATATAGACGAGTCCAGCCTAACTCATCCTCTCAACCCAAAATACAAAAAGCTCGTGGGCGTCCTCCGCCAATATTTGGATCGGGGCGGCAACCAACTGATCTTTACCGAGGAGAAAAGCCAACATGACAAACTGAGACGGATTCTGGCCCACGAGCTGGAAATCCCCTTAAGCGCCATTGGTCTTATCAACGCCGAACGCGCCATGGGACGACAATTGGACAGGATCATCGACGGCTACAACCAAGGAAAAATCAAGATCATCATCGGCAACCGCAAGGCCGAGCTGGGCTTAAATTTACAGTCCAACACCATGGCTATCCACCACCTAACCTTCCCCTGGACTCCAGCGAGCCTCCACCAACGCAACGGTCGGGGCGTTCGCCAAGGCAACCAATTTGAGACCGTCTTAGTCCATTATTATTACGCGGAAAACACTTTCGATCAATTTCGACACGCGGTTTTGGCGGTCAAAGCCAACTGGCTGGGCGAGCTCATTGAGGGCCAACAATCCGTGATGAACAACGGCCAAGCCATTGATATTGAGGAGATGTTGGATCTTTTGGCGGAAACTCCAGAAGTGGCCGAGGAGCGACGGATCAAACGCCTGGCCTTGGCCGAAAACGCCTTGCTTTTACGAAGAGAGCAAGAATTTTATAACGCTTTGTACAACCTCAATCAGTTAGAAGCGGAAATCGCTAAAAATAAGGATAATAAACTCAAAAAAACTAACCAATTAAAATCTAAAATCTATAAATATTCCGATTTAATCGAACAAACAAAGAATAATATTTCTTTAGTAAACAGCGCATCCAATGAATTTATAAGTTTAACCTCAAAAATATTCACTTATATTGATAAAAATAAAGAGTTAAAGGCTCAATTAACAACTATAACTACTGAATCAGACACCTTAATTAATAGTTTGATTAATATAAAAGAAAAATCTATTAAATATATACTTAATTTATCTAAAACTTGTACCGCTCCATTTGATTTATCATTATTAGATAGATTAAGTGATTTTGTCCTTATTAAACCCAACAAGATCATTTTTCAAAATGATTTTTATATGACTAAAATTAAGGTTAATAACTTTTTTTTAGGTTATAAAGTTTTAGGTTTTAATATGAATGACAAATGTTTTTCCGTTGATATATATGTCCCCATGGAAAAAGTTCAAAAAGGTTCTATAAGTTTTGACGAAATGGCTGATTTACATAAAACCACCTTGGATGATTTCATCTGCGCCAATACCTGGAAATACGGCCTGATGCCAAAATCCGGCTTTATTACCCAGGAAATTTTTGAGCGGATGGGCGCCTGGTTGCCCTTGGATCTCGAGGCCGGGGTGGTCTACCGGCAAGGAGATTCTATCATAGTGGCCTGGGATCCCAGCTGGCCCGTCACCGATCAAGCTCTCCCCCTTTGGCCTGAGCCGGATAAGCCGGAGTTTCGCGAGGCGATCTTTAAACGGTACCTGGAAGACAAAAAAATCAAGGCCATAAACCCTGATTTGGCCCGAGATCTTTTTGGCCCTGATTACGAAATCCAGGCCTTAAACTACATTGAGGAGGGCCCAGAAAAGGATCTGTTGAAATTGGTGGAGCAAGTCTGGCGGAAAACTGGCGATCTAGATCTTTTTAACCAACTAAGCCCTACTGAAGCTTTAAAAAAACTAACCGATATCTTTGAGGCTCAATCGCGCGCGGACGCCGCCCTTAAGCCAAATAACGACCCCAAAGCGACGGACAAAAAACTCCATTGAAATACCAAATCGCCAAAAAAATTGAGTCAAACCAAGAGCTAGATTTCGCCTCGGAGTTAGAGAGCCTAGAGACCACCTCCTTTGACGCGGGCTCTTTGTTCCATAAAAGCCCCTCTGGCCAAATTCTTACGGGCTACCAAAAAACCTCCATCTATTGTCCCAAAATTAATCCCAACTACCATTTTCACGGGGCTTTGGAGGACATCTGTCTATTGTTTACGGAAAATCCCGATCCTTTGTACGTTTTTGGCCCAACCGGTAGCGGCAAAACCAGTCTATTAAAACAGGTGGCCGCCCGCTTGAACTATCCAGTTTTTGACGTAACTGGCCATAGTCGATTGGAATTTCCCGACATGGTGGGCCATCTGACGGTCAAGGATGGAACCATGTTATATCAATATGGCCCCCTGGCCCTAGCCGTAAAGTATGGGGGCCTTTTTCTTCTTAATGAGATAGATCTTCTCGACCCCGCCACCTGCGCTGGCCTAAATGGAATTTTGGATGGCGAGCCCCTGTGCGTCCTAGAAAATCAAGGAGAAATGATCTTACCGAGCCCTAATTTCCGGTTCGCGGCCACCGCCAATAGCAACGGGGCGGCCGATCAAACTGGCCTTTACCAAGGAATTCTGCGTCAAAATCTGGCTTTCATGGATCGGTTTCGACTCCGCGAGGTTGGTTATCCCAGCCAAGACGCGGAAAGAGAAATATTGGCCAAAGCCTCGCCCCAGTTGCCGGAGGTCATTAGAAACGCCATGATTTCCGTGGCTCGGGAAATCCGGGAACTATTTATGGCCACCACCTCCAGCTCCTTGGCTGACCAAAATGAAGGAGTGGAAATCACTTTTTCCACCAGAACAATCCTGCGCTGGGCCGATTTGTGCCACCGGCTACGTTTCCGGCATCGGAATGTGGGCCAAGTCATCATAAGCGCCTTGGATCAGGCTTTGGGTTGGCGGGCCACGCCACAGACCAGACAATTGCTCCATGAGACCGCGCGAAAATATTTTCCCAAACATTTCACTCAAAGCTAGTATAGTTGTCTATGAATAACAATAACAATGATAATTTATTTATAAATACTATTTTATCAAATTTATTTTCGTATTTTGGATCATTAGGTCTATTCAATGATCGTTTTATTGACCTTAAAATTAATTATTCTGAAATTTTATCATCTAATATTGGAGAGAAAATTAAATTTTATTTAGACAATCCCAAAATACGAGAATTAATTAATATTATTTTTTATATTAAATTTTACTTATTAGAAGAGACTATTAACGAGATTACATTCATAAACGATGTAAATACCAACTGCGTACTATTTATTAATATGGATTTAGAGCTAGATAATGAATCAAATCATGATGATATCATCAATCTTGCCAATAAATATAGCGAGTTAATTAAGGATATATTTTTTAAAGATTGTTTAAATGAATCAGATTCGAAACAATATAAAAAAATAAACTTTAAAGCAATCTATGATCACCAAAGAAAATCCATAACCCTTGAGAAATCTTTTGAACAAGACGAAGACAACGAGATTGACGCAAGCGGCGAAACGGTCATTGACGTTGAGGCTGACCTCAGTGAGGCTAGCGACGCCGAGGGCGATCACGAGGATGGTCAAGCGCGACTCGCCTCTAACGGCTGGGGCGACGGCGAGGAACCTGGCCAGATCTCCGACTTAAACAACGAGGATCGCGAAATCAAGGCGAGCCTCCGCGACTGGCTGGCGGAGCCACCCACTTCGCTTAACCGAGTCAATGAACCAAACGATGGTCAGCCCCCCGACTATAGCGGCGACCTAAACAACGAGGATCGCGAAATCGAGGCGAGCCTCCGCGACTGGCTGGCGGAGCCTCCCAGCTCACTTAACCGAGTTGTTGATCCTAGCGATGGTCAGCCCCCCGATTTTAGCGGCGACCTAAACAATGACGAAAGCTCCCCCATGGGAAGCGAGGCCAGCGATCAACAAACCCAAAGTCAATCCGAAGAGGCTAGCGATAGAGATAGAGATAGGAACGACGTCAGGGGTGGTTCTGGCGAGCGCGGCTCCTCCAAGCCGCTTTCTAAATTCAGCCAGGAATCCCACCAATCCGTCCAGCGCGCGAGTCTGGTTCTCCGGGCTAAGCTTCAAGGATTGCTCCAAGCCGAAACTCTGACTCGCGACCCTCCTGGCCGGCGGGGGAAAATCGTTAGCAACCGCTTGGCCAGAATACAAATCAATGAGCAAAAATTATTCGCCCCCAAGCGCTTCAAAAAACATTTTGACACGGTTGTTCATATTTTGCTTGATTCCTCAATGTCCATGGGTGGCCAAAAAATCGCCTTAGCCAATGAGGCTTGCTACTCTCTAGCCTTAGCCCTATATCCCGTTAGAGGCATCCTAATCGGAGCCTCTCACTTTCCAGCGCGTGGCCCAGAAAACCCAGCGGTCGCGGAATTGTTTTTGCGCTACGGTCAAAGGCCTGGAGCCAATTTTTACGTCAAAGCCTATGGTGGCACGCCTCTTTTGAAGGCCTTGGACGAGACAATTGACCTAGTAAGCCAACAAAAAAGCGAGCGAAAACTCATTGTCGTTATTTCCGATGGTCGGCCCAATAAATGGGAT
>JAISWW010000090.1 GCA_031270705.1 Deltaproteobacteria bacterium | reverse complement strand
GGCTTTTGGGTCACCCATAATCAATTAGCCCGTTACGTTAAATACGGGTCAACTGATTTGGTTCGGAGTCAAGGTCAAAAAATAATGGCTCAGGATTTGGTTCCCGAGCTCTTAAAAGAGCCCCAAAAGCTCGTCTATTTTAAAGCCTTTTTAAGTGGCTCTCTTCAAGTGGAATCCAATCAGGCTAACCATGGCCCTAAAAAAACCCAAGACGAGCCAAACGATGGTTGCCATACCTGCCCCGTGGCTTGCGCCAGGCCACAAAAAAACGGTTGGCGACGTCATCAAGAGGAACTAGCCCTTCTTTGGGGTTTAGATCCCCAAGAAGAGGGTCTCCCAGAATTGGCGGGGGATTTTCGGCGCTTGGCCAATGACTTGGGTTTAGAGGCTTTTGAGCTCTCGGGGAGCGTGGCCTTGCTCTTAAAAACCCCGAGCTTCCCCCCTAATCAAGGCTCAATCCGCCAGATATTTCAAGAGCTAAGACAAGAAACCTCCTTAGGCCAACTTTTAGGCCAGGGCCGGGCTATGGTGGCTAAATCTCAAGGCCTTGATCTACAAATCGATCTACAAATCGATCGCCAAAACGCGTCCCATCTCGGCCAGGCCCTCCAAAAACAATCGCCCCACGACGCCCCAACCACGGCTCTCTTAGATTCTTTAGGTATTTGCGAGCGAGCCGCGGGATCTCTTTCTGGCTCTCCAAAGGCTTTAGGAGCTTTAGGCGAGGTTTTAACGGCCAAATATGGCCGCGTTTTCGCCCCCACGGAATTAGCCGCTTTAGGCCATAGAATCGTGAGCCTTGAGACTGACTATAACCAAAAGGCGGCTGTCTCCATCTAAACAACCCGCTCCCCAAAGCCTTAAGGTTTTCTGGGAGTACCTTCTAAATCTTATCAAATCGCCCCGCCTGATCTGGATCTGGGGCGATTTTTTTGCCCAAAAACTCCAGATTGCCCGCCCAAACCTCACCTGGTCCAGCCTCTAGCGAAGAACTTTTATTATGTCAAAATCGGCATAACTAACTAATTTTATTAAATATTTTTTGACAAACCACTATTTTTTTCCCATAATGATCCTAAGCTCCTGAGCCAAAATCAATACTGTTGGTAATTTTTGGCCCAAAGCCTTAAGGATAGTTTTTGGTCGCGGTGGCCTAGTCGCTAGTTGTTTCGCGGGCTTGAGACTGGTTAGGGCTTTGAGGCCATCAGCGCGCTCCTTTTGATTACCATTTAATTATGTCAAATAACTCAATTTATAAGTATATTATATGTCTATATTGACATAACAAAAAAAATCAAAATAAATTATTGACAAAGATTATTTGTTATGATAGTATTTCCTTAATCAACTTAAAACTAGGGCGCCTATGGGGTTGTGACCGCGGGAACAAGGAGCGAGGGTTCAGATAAAACTTTAGACATTTTATATCAAATCGCTCTATTATATCATAAAAATCTATATTAAATAATATCTAAATGCCATTTACGACATATTAAAATAAAATTAAAAAAATATATTGACAAGTCATATTTTCTGTATTATACTGAACTTATAAATTTAACCGCTTTCTATATAATCACCTAAACCGGGCTCAATCTCGCCCTTGGAGACTATTATGACTAAACTGCTCCGGGTCAATCTCACCAACTTGACCGCCGTCTTTTCCGACACTCCAGAAAACTACGCTGGTCTGGGTGGTCGGGGTTTGACTTCTCTGGTCGTGAGCCAAGAAGTCAAAGCCACCTGTACGCCCTTAGGCCCCCACAATAAGCTGGTCTTCGCCCCGGGCTTATTGGGCGGGACTAATTGCGCCAACGCCAACCGTATTTCCGTGGGCTGCAAAAGCCCTTTAACTGGCGGCATAAAAGAAGCCAATAGCGGCGGCCAAGCTGGCGGCTATTTGGCTAAAATGGGCATTCACGCCATTATTCTGGAAGGCCAAGCCCCAGAGGGTAAGTGGTATCAACTGGAAGTCGACCAAGAGTCGGCCAAACTAGTGCCAGCCACGGTCGCTGGCTTAAATAACTATGACGCGGTGGCCAAACTAGTGGAACAGTATGGGCCCAAAAACGCCTATGTCACCATTGGCCGAGCTGGCGAGCTAAAGCTCTCCGCGGCTTCCATCGCCTTTACCGATCGCGAGTTAAGACCCACGCGCCACGCGGGGCGGGGCGGCGTGGGCGCCGTTATGGGCTCCAAGGGCTTAAAAGCCATCATTATCAATCCCGGGGACGCTAAAGGCGTGCCTCTCAAAGATAAAGAGGCTTTCTCCGAGGCGGCCAAACGTTTCGCCAAAGCCCTATCTACCCACCCGGTGACGAGCCAAGGTCTGACCCTCTATGGCACGGCGGTCTTAGTTAACATCCTCCACGAGGCTGGAGGTCTTCCGACTTTTAACTTTTCTCAAGGCCGTTTTGATGGCCATGAGGATGTCTCTGGGGAAACCTTAAACCGCTTAACCACGGAAAGAGGCGGCGAAGGGCAAGTCAGCCATGGGTGCATGACTGGCTGTATCATGCGTTGTAGCGGCATTTTCCCGGACAAAAACGGCAAATTTATGGGCAAATGGCCGGAATACGAGACTTTGTGGGCGTTTGGCCCCAACTCCGGCATCAATGACATTGAGATGATTGTCCGCTATGACAAAATCTGCGACGACGTGGGCGTGGACACCATCGACGTGGGCGCGGCTTTGGCGGTGCTCATGGAAGCTGGGGTCTTAAAGTTTGGCGACGCGGAAGGCGCTTTAAAACTCATGGAAGAGATTAGCCAAGGCACGGCTTTGGGCCGAGTTTTAGGGAGCGGAGCCAATCTCGCGGGCCGCGTTTACGGCGTCCGAAGAGTGCCCCAAGTGAAAGGGCAATCCTTACCCGCTTATGATCCTAGGGCCGTTAAAGGGCAAGGAGTCACTTACGCCACGACGCCCATGGGAGCCGATCACACGGCTGGTTACGCCGTGACCGCCAACATCCTCAGCGTCGGCGGCACAGTCGATCCCCTGTCTCCAGATGGTCAGATTGAGCTCTCCAGAAACCTGCAAATCGCCACCGCGGCCGTGGACACCTGCGGCTTATGCCTCTTTGTGGCTTTCGCGGTCTTAGATATCCCCGACGCTTTGGTGGCCATTGTGGACATGCTAAACGCTCGCCATGGCCTAACCCTGACCCTAGATGACGTCCCGAAAGTTGGAAAACTGGTCTTGGACACGGAAATTGGCTTTAACCAAAGAGCGGGTATCACTAGCGCTCAAGATAGGCTACCAGATTTCTTCTTGGATGAGCCTTTCCCGCCGCACAATAAAGTGTTTGACATTTCCGACGAGGCTTTGGATTCCACTCTTAAGTGGTAAGCCAAAAATTGGCCGTAAAAAAGCCAAAGACAACATTCTGGCCCAGCGAAAAAT
This sequence comes from Deltaproteobacteria bacterium, assembly GCA_031270705.1. Classification (GTDB taxonomy): domain Bacteria; phylum Desulfobacterota; class Desulfarculia; order Adiutricales; family Adiutricaceae; genus JAIROO01. The sequence continues at coordinate 2,218 of JAISWW010000090.1, read as the reverse complement.
TTTTCGCTGGGCCAGTTAACAAGATTTGAAGAGCGCGTTAAAGAGCGTTAAAAAGAGGTTCGGGCGAAACTAAAGCGCTAACCAGGAAAATACCCTAACTCCTCGCCCGAGCGATCGACGCCGTAACCGCCTAAAGCGAGGGCCGCGCTCTTAAATTTTGGGCCCCGAATAATTTCGATAAGAGCTTTAATCCTGGGATCATTATAAAACTCGGCCCTAATTACTAAGTCATATTCTTCTTGGCCAATGGGCCAAAAATCTAAACCCAAAGCCTTAGCCGCGGCCCGAACGCCTAAGCCCACGTCGGCTCGGCCACTAGAGACAGCCACGGCGACCGCCAGATGCGTAAACTCTTGTTCCTCATAACCTTGGATCTGGCTAGGCTCAAGGCCCAACTTAGCTAGCTCCCAATCCAAAAGGACTCTGGTGCCGCTCCCCCTTTGCCGATTAATGAAGGTCACTTCTGGCCTAGTTAGATCAGCTAAGGATTTTATGTTTAAGGGATTATAGGGTTTGGTTATTAAGCCTTGTTCTCTTTCGGCCAAACGAACCAAATAAACTGGCTGGCCTTTTAAATGTTCTAAAATGGCCGCGCGATTATAAACTCCGTCCAGGCCCAATAAGTGCGAACCAGCTAAATGCGACAAACCTTTGGCCAAAGCCCGCAAGCCGCCCAAAGAGCCCACGTGAGCCGAGGACAAACTGTAATTGGGATTATAGAGCCTTAAAAGATTATCCAAAATGGCTAGCGCGTTATCGTGGCTGCCAATGGCTAGAAGCGCCCCGTTAATGACCGAGATCGGTTTTAAGAGCTCCACCTCAACCGGGCCATCCTTTGACAAACCTTCGGCGTTAACGGGAATTTTAATAATGCCGTCGGCTAAGGCCAAACTGGTGACCACGCCCGCGCCCCTCGGCAAAGGGACAGCCACTAGTTCTTGCCCCACCCGGCCTAGTTTGACTCTTAGCCACTCTTCCATGCCTGGCCGGGAATAGAGGGCCTCAAAAAGCCTGGCCGAGGCTTTGGGTCTTTCGCGCTGGGCTAAACCCAGCCAGCGTCTTAACAAAGGCCCGACCAAAACCTCAAAAGCCACCACCGCCGAGACCGGATAACCAGGTAGGCCGATGAGGGGTTTATCTTTAATGAGGCCCAAAAGAGCGGGTTTGCCTGGCATAACTTTAAGGCCATGGAGCCAAACTTCCCCTAGCTCCTCGACTAGGCCGGCCAAATAGTCCCGGTCGCCAGCCGAGGAGCCCGCGTTCACGATGATTAGATCTATTGAAGGATCCTTAGCCGCCTCTAATAACTTAGAGCCCAAAAGATCCCGCTCGTCGGGAATAATGTCCCAGACCGTTAGATCGGCTCCAATTTGTTCGGCCAAGGCTTTAATGACCAAAGAATTAAATTCGGGCAGTTTGACGCCTTTTTGGCGATCGGCCTCGGTTAAGTCATTGGGCTTTATCATCTCCGAGCCGGTGGGCAAAAAGGCGATTCGCGGCTTTCGAAAAACCAGGGGTTTTAAAAGGCCCGCCGCGGCCAAAGCTCCTATTTCAAAGGGCCCTATTAAAGTCCCGGTGGGTAGAATTGTCTCTGAAGGAGCGAGATCTTCCCCCACGCGCCGGACGTGTGTCCAAGGCGAGATGGGTTCTTCAATAGTCACTGTTTTGACGGGGCTAGGCGATAACTGGCTAACTTCCAAGTTAGCGGCCGCGGCTACTAAACGCTCTACTGGCATAACCGCGTCAGTTCCTTCCGGTAGAGGCTGGCCAGTATTTACCCAAAAAACCTCGGAATTTAAGCTAAAGGTTTTGGGCCGCTTAGGGGTAGCCCCAAAAGTTAAGCTGGCTTTTAGGGCCACCCCATCCATGGCCGCCCCATGATAGGCCGGCGAAGGCACTAAGGCGATGGCCGGAGTAGCCAAAACCCGGCCCAATGACTCGGACAAAGGAATCTCCACAGGCTCCAAAGGCGAAGGGAGAGCTAGAAGCTTGGTTTGGGCTTCCTCAATTCCGATAAGTTTTAGATACTGATGACGAGCTTTCATGGGCGTTCCTTAAAAGTTTGGCCAAAACAAGCTGAAAATAATTGGGCTTATTATTGAGTTTATGAGAAAAACTTAAATCAACCAGCCGCCTGGGGTTAAGAGTTGGATCTCGGCCCAATCCCCTTCCGCCAAGCCTTCCAGTTCCTCGGGACAGATAGCCAAAGCCGCGGCTT
>JAISWW010000078.1 GCA_031270705.1 Deltaproteobacteria bacterium | reverse complement strand
AATTGGAATTTGACCCGGCCTTAAGCTCAAGGCGGGGGTCTTTGGAACGGGCGCGAAACCTGGGTTAAAGACCATTATGCCTCAGACAGGCGTCAAAAAAGGTCTGGTTGGTTTTATGGGGTTGGTGGTTTGGTTGGCTTAAGCATTGGCTCAATAAGCAATTCATACGCTACTGGTTTAGTGTCTGGCGAGCTAGGCGCTGATATTGGCGGTTTGGCGGGCATAATTGGTGGTAGCATCACCAACAGTTACTATAATTCAGATTTAAATACTGATATGGGATTCTATGGACGCTATAATAACAATAACTATCCAGGAACAAGTAGCGATATTGGAACTTTGGATCAAAATCAATTTAACGATTCTGACATAAGATCGACCATTCTTTCAGGCGGCGATGTTCAAGAAGCGGTCGGCAATTTTATAATTCGCGAAGAGCAACGTTTGGAGGCAATCCGCTTAGAGGAAGAGCGTTTAGAGTCGATCCGCTTAGAAGAATAGCGCCAACAAGAGGAACTGCGTTTAGAGGAAATAAGGCTGGAAGAAGAGCGTCAAGAACAAAATCGTCTTTATCTGATCCAGCGTCAAGAGGCTTTGCGGGCCTCGATAGAGGTGGGCGCGCAAACCGCCAATCTAAATCGCGGGTTGTCCTCGGGCAATAATCCATTAGCTTTGGTATCCATGGCTAGTGACTCATCGCCTTCAGACTCAGTTATAAGTTCGCTGGCTGGCTCTTCCGGTTTAGGCGAGGAATTTGTTCCAGCCTCTTATCAGGCTGATATTGATAGAGTGTCAACCTCTGGGCAAGATTTTTCTCTGAGCTCCGATACTGGCTTAAACAGTAATTCTAATCCGAACTCGGTATCAAACTCTGGGCCAGCTGTTTCGCCCGCCTCTGATACTGGCTCAACCAGTAATTCTAATCCGAACTCGGTATCAAACTCTGGGCCAGCTGTTTCGCCCGCCTCGGATACTGGCTCAACCAGTAATTCGAATATAAACCAGCCAGCCGAGTCAACTGGCCTGGCCAACAATAACCCCAGCGACAATAATCAAAGTCAAGATGAAGATGAAGATGAGTAATTATCTGGGCTTTTAATTTGATGTTTGTCGTTTAACCGCGAGGGCGCCTTAAAATTTGGGGCGCCCTCAATTTATTTTGGTCTGGCGGTTCCTCAATTTTTTAGAGAATTGCCAGGTCATTTAACCTGATACTCAAAAAATTTGAGCGGAATTTTACTTAAATACCATTTTTATACGCTAGAGACTTTATATATTCCTCTTTATTCGGAAGTTTTTCGGCCAAAAGATGTCTAATAGACTTGGGGCGAGGAGCCTTGGCCAGGATATTTTGGCCGCCCGCGCGGTGTCAGACATCATTAATATAGATAGGCGCCCATAAGACCATCTGGCCCAATCAGCTCTCCTCTGCCAGATTTTCCTCCCCAGCTTTTTAGATAGCCAAGAGCGGAAAAATTAGCGAAATCTTTTTTGCCGCTGGTTTAGGCGATTTTTGGCTAGTATTTTTAAAAACAACGTAAATTCAAAGACTTATCCGATTTAGTTCCAAAAGAAACCTCCGGCTAATCAATGGAAAATTTAAAAAAATCAGCTCTCTAAGGTTCTGGAAAAGGCCTAATTTTAAGGCTAAATTAAAGATAGGCTATATAATTATAGCGTCAGCGCTTTAGTTTTATATTATAATAGTTGAAAATAATATGATATTTATAAATCTTTTAATATAATCTCAAAACACTCTTAGTTAACACGACTATAAAGCTAATTTAACTAATTTATCAGTTGGCCGCCAAAATTATAAGGGGCGAAATATTTCCTCGCCCCAATCCCTTGACATTGGCGCGAACATGCTTATTTTTTAGGCTCGGGATGGGTAAGGCCTCTGACCTTTATGGCCACTCTTGCCCAAGCTTTTCGAGGTTATTTATGAAAGGGCCCCGCAATGATCGGGAAAGGCTGATTCTGGCCACTTTGGTTGAGGAATATATCCGGGTCGGCGAGCCAGTAGCCTCTGGAGCTTTGGCTCGGCTGGGCAATGTCGGGCTCTCCCCGGCCTCGATTCGGAAGTCCTTAGCGGAGTTGGAAGGCTTAGGCTTATTGAGCCAAGCCCACTCTTCGGCTGGTCGGACGCCCACGGAAATGGGTTTTCGGTCTTATGTCAATGATCTCCTAGCCAATATGGCTTTGTCGGAGCGGGCCAAGGACATCATTGAGGAAAGTTTGGCCGCTGGGGATCCAGAATCCATATTTAGCCTCTGCTCGCGGGTCTTATCCAATCTGACCAGCCAAATGGGCTTGATCGTGGCTCCAGGAGCCGATCGCTTGTGGCTGAAAAGGCTTTTTTTTGTCAGTTTGGCTCCAGGCGAGGCTTTGGCGGTCTTGGTCACGGAAAATGGCCTGATCCACAATAGAATTTTAAGCCCTTCCGAGGATTACGACCAAGACCAACTCAATGAGGTCAATAACTTCCTTGAGACTCTAGCCACGCCTTTTACCCTAGAGGAAATTCGAGATATTGGTCTCGCGGCTATGAGTCGGGAACGTCGAGAGTTTGAGCGGCTTTATCAAAGGGTCTTGGCCTTAGTCGCGGAAGCCGCGGCTAAGGAAGAAACTCTGGAAAGGCCCATTTTTTTGGATGGCGAGGGTCGAGAGCGCCTTTGGGAACATCCAGATCTGGCCGCCGCCGAAACCATGCGGGCTTTGTTTTTGGCTTTTGAGAACAAAAGACGCTTGGTGGAGTTATTGGACGATATCGCCGAGGCGGGCAAGGTTCAGGTGGTTTTTGGGCCTTCGGGACAAAAAGACGATGGCTTGGCCCTCGTGGCTTCCCCGTATTTTCGGGGCGATAAAGGGGCCGGGGCTTTGGGCGTTTTAGGGCCCAGACGGCTTAATTACTCTGAAGTGTTGCCAGTGGTCGATTACGCGGCCCGAGTTTTAAGCGGCTTAATGAAAAAATAAACTTCAATTTTTTGGAGAAAACATAATGGATAACGGCGAATACGGGGCCCAGACTGAGGAAATAGTGGATCAAGCTGAGCCTGGCTTGGCTAACGCGGCTCCGGCGGAAGAGCTAAACCCGGAAGAAGGGGAAACCAACTGGGAGTTGGAGGCTCAGAAGAACTACGACTTATACCTCAGAGCCTTAGCCGAGTGCGAGAATATCCGGCGCCGGGCCCAAAAGGATCGCGAGGAGGCCTATCGTTACGCGGCTTCGGAGGTCATAAAAGGCTTGGTGCCCGTGATGGATAACCTCAGGTTAGCTTTAAGTTACGCCGATGAGTCCAATCCTTTGGTTAAAGCCTTAGCCGAAGGCGTGCGGATGACTTTAAAAGGGATGCTGGATTTTCTAGCCGAAAAAGGCTTAAAGGAAGTCGAGGCTGATCGCGGCCAACCCTTTGACCCCAACATCCATGAGGCCCTAGGCCAAGAGCCAGATCCGGAGTTGGCGGAAAGATCCATCTCTCGGGAAGTGGCTAAGGGCTATTTGCTCCATGATCGCTTGATTCGTCCGGCCAAAGTTATGGTGGTGAAAAACCAGGCTTAAAGGGTTCCAAGGTTTTAGGGATCCTTTTAAAGCCAGACAATTTTGGCTGGGAAAAGATTTATTTAAGCTTATTTAGCTTTAAAATGATTTTAATTTAATACCTTTAAAGGTTAAAAATATAATTCGGAGGATTTTTTATGTCAAAAGTTATTGGCATTGATTTAGGAACCACCAACTCTTGCGTGGCCTTAATGGAAGGCGGCGAGCCGAAGGTCATTCCCAACACCGAAGGCAATCGCACCACGCCCTCAGTGGTGGCTTTCGCGGAAAATGGGGAAAGGCCAGTAGGCCAAACCGCTAAACGTCAGGCCGTCACCAACCCAGAGGCGACCATTTACGCCGTTAAGAGGCTCATTGGCCGCAAGTTTGATTCCAAAGAAGTCAGTAAAGATCGGGATGTGGCCCCATATTCCATCGTGAAAGCCGAAAATGGCGACGCGGCCGTGGAAGTGCGGGGCAAAACCTTCTCGCCCGCTGAGATTTCGGCCATGGTCTTAACCAAAATGAAGCAGACCGCCGAAAACTATCTGGGATCCACAGTCACGGACGCGGTCATTACGGTGCCAGCCTATTTTAATGATAGCCAGCGCCAAGCCACCAAAGACGCGGGTCGGATCGCTGGCCTAAACGTTTTAAGGATTATTAATGAGCCCACGGCCGCGGCTTTGGCTTATGGGTTGGATAAGAAAAGCGACCAAAAAATCGCCGTCTTTGACTTAGGCGGCGGCACCTTCGATATTTCCATCCTAGAGATTGGCGATGGGGTTTTTGAGGTCAAAAGCACCAACGGCGACACCTTTTTAGGCGGCGAGGATTTTGACAAAAGGGTCATTGACTGGTTGGCCGACGAGTTCCGCAAAGAGTCCGGGATCGATCTCTTAAACGACAAGATGGCCCTTCAGCGTTTGAAAGAAGCCGCCGAGCGGGCCAAGATGGAGCTATCGACCTCCATGGAGACAGACATAAATCTGCCCTTCATCACCGCCGACGCTTCTGGGCCGAAACACCTCAATCTGAAGTTAACTCGCTCCAAGCTGGAGAGCTTGGTGGACGATCTGATCAATAAAGTGGTTGGCCCCTGCCAGACCGCTTTAAAAGACGCGAGCTTAGCGGCCAAAGACATCAATGAGGTCATTTTGGTTGGCGGCATGACCAGAATGCCCAAAGTGGTGGAGAAGGTCAGGCAGATTTTTGGCCAAGAGCCCCATAAAGGCGTGAACCCCGATGAGGTCGTGGCCGTGGGCGCGGCTATCCAGGGTGGCGTCTTAAAAGGCGACGTTAAGGATGTTTTGCTCTTGGACGTTACGCCTTTGTCTTTAGGCATCGAGACCCAGGGCGAGGTTTTTTCTCGGCTTATTGAGAAGAACACCACCATCCCCACTAAGCGGAGCCAGATTTATTCCACGGCCACCGATAACCAACCCGCTGTTTCCATCCATGTTCTTCAAGGGGAGCGCGAGATGGCTAGCGGCAACAAGACCCTAGGGCGTTTTGAGTTGGTCGGCATTCCCCCGGCTCCGCGCGGCGTTCCTCAGATTGAGGTGACCTTTGATATCGACGCCAACGGAATTGTCCACGTCTCAGCCAAGGATTTGGGCACCGGCAAAGAGCAGTCCATTCAGATTACGGCCTCTAGTGGTTTGTCCGAAGACGAGATCCAGCGCCTCATAAAAGACGCCGAGATCCACGCGGAAGAGGATAAAGCCAGAAAACAGCTAGTTGAGCTGAAGAACAAGGCCGATACCCTCATCTATTCCACGGAAAAGAGCCTGGCCGATTTAGGGGAAAAAGTCGAGCCCACGACCAGGAGCCAAGTGGAGACGGCGGTGGCTGATCTGAAAGCGGTTTTGGACAAAGGCGACAAAGCCACCATTGAGGCCAAAACTAACGCCTTGACCCAAGCCAGCCATAAACTAGCCGAGCAGATGTACGCTCAAGCTAGCCAGAACCAGAGCCAAGACCAAGGCCAAACCCAAGGCCAAAATTTTGGCGGTGGCGATACTGGCCAAACCCAAGACGAAAACGTGGTCGACGCCGAGTTTGAGGAAGTGGATCTGGACAAGAAGTAGACCAAAAACTATATTCTCCGTGGGCTCCAAGAGCCCACGGATTTATAAAGATAGGCTTTCAAACTTTTATAGTCTGGAAGCCTATTTTTTTTAAGCATTTTTTAGTTTTAATTCATTTTTGAGCGAGATAAAAATTTTTTAATATTAGTCAAAAAAATACTTGACACTAGAATAAAGTCCGCCTAAAATCGGGGAGAATTTAATTGGAGCCAGAACAGTCTTTTTGGGTAGTATGGTTTTCGCCTAAAAGCGAACCGCTAACCTGAAGGTTAGCGATCTTCTGATTAATCTATTCGTTCTAATTTTCCATTTCCCATTTATGAATTTTGGGTCTCTAAGCTGAATAACCGTGTGGGTAACGGTTAGAGCGTTAAAATTACGCTATGAATTTTAAAGGGGCAAAAGGGTTCCAATATTTGTGAGGGAATCTATAATGGTCATGAAGGCCGTCCTTAGGGGCGGTTTTTTTGTTTTTAAGGAGTAATTTAGCGATAAAAATAAAATAAAAATCTTGACCATTTTTGTTAGATGGGCTTTTAAATTAACAAATGGTCTCGATTTAATAGGTCATGAAGGCCGTCCTCTTTGGCGAAAATCGCTAAGGGGGGCGGTTTATTTTTTGGGACGTTGGATGGGATGACTGGGCAAATTATTGTCATCCAAAAGGGAGAAACAAATGGGCAAAATTAACCGGGGATGGCTTATTTTTATCCTCCTCCTCACAGCTTTAGTTACAGAGTTGGGTTCAATAGCCAAGGCTCAAGAAATGAGCGAAATAGAGGAAATTGAGATAAGGAGCGCAATACGAAGGGAAGAGTTGCAGTCGACCAGCGCTACTGTTCTGAGCAATAAAGACATTTCAGACAGAATTTATATTTCGCCACTTTACATGCTTCGTCAGGCTCCAGGGGTTAGGATTAATGAATTTAATGAGCAAGGGGTGGCCTCATCAATTCAAATAAGGGGTTTTAGCGGTGGACATGGCGGCGAAGTTGGGTTTTATTTTGATGGAATCCCATTAAATGATTCAGGCCACGCTGACAATTATTCGGACACCACAATTTTAATTCCCCTGGAAATTGAGTCCATAGAAGTAATAAAAGGCCCGGTCTCAGCCTTGTATGGTCGAGGCAACGCCGCCGGAACCGCCGCTTATCAAGGAATCAAACGGGGCGACTTCAGCCGATTTTTGATCAGAATGGGGTTGTATAAAACGTTTGACTTTCAAGGAGTCGTGGCCAAGGACGATGGGAAACTTCATCACGTTTACGCGTTTCAGGGCTACCACACAGACACTTGGCGCGACAATACCAACTGGAAAAGGTTAAATCTCTCCGCTAGATGGACATATGACGTTTCCGACAATTTTGAGATAAGCTTAAACCTAAGGGCGGCTTTGGCCAAATGGGATTCGGCTCTTCAAGCTCTCAGTTGGTTGGATCCCAAGAAAGGCTCAGATGATGGCTCGGGTCAAGGAAATATGGTCGGCGGGCATAGAGATCGGTTTGACGCCAGACTTTTTATGAATTATTTCATAAACCAGAATTCTCAGGTAAGTTTTTATTTTTTTGCTACTAGTTTAGAAAACAATTTGGCGGAATTTTATTATAAATCACCAGTTGGTCCCAATAATAACTACGTTCTTAATGAACAAGATGGCAATGACCAGACCGGGAAACGGGAAGCATATGGAACAGGCCTCGCGTATAGTTACAAAGGGGCTATCGCTAACCGAGATTTTTCTTTGACAGTAGGCGCGGACTATTTGTGGGAAAAACAAAAAAGAGATCAGTATAGACTTCATTGGGGATATGGAAACAAACATTTTGAGCATTATAATGATACAGAGTACACTTTAAATACGATATCATTTTTTGGAGAAACAAATTACCAAATAATTGACAAGCTAAAAATCAGAGTTGGTGGTCGTTATGATCGTTTATGGGGCGATGTCACTTTTGGCCCTGACCATAACGCTTCTGGAATTGTTGGGCCAAGCCATTTTAACTCAAAGAAAATGGGATTCTTTAGTCCAAAATTCGGCTTGTTATTCACTCCTACCGAGATTATTGAAATATACGCCAATTATGGAAAAGGTTTTAATATTCCTGGGTTAAATAGCGCTCAGTTTTTTAGCCAACACCAATTAGAGTTTACCGAGCGAGAGCAGTGGGAATTAGGATTCCGGGCGTCGCCTTTTAATTGGCTGGATTTTGGCTCGGTTTATTATCTGGCTGATACCAGTAACGACATCCAAGCAAATCCAGACAAGAATGATGAATTGGAAAATGTCGGTAAAACCAGAAGAAGGGGCTTGGAGACCTATGTCAAATTTTATCCAATTCAATATCTGACCATATCAGCCGATTATACCTATCAAGACGTAAAGTATCGTAAAAACCTGGCCAGTCCGCATCTTAATGGAAGGCGCTATACTAGCATTCCTAGGCATATATTTAACGCGGAAGTGGCTTACGCTCCCTTAGAAGGCTGGGGAGGCCGGGCGACATTCAACTGGAACGCCGATATGATGCTTAGAGACGATCCTACAGCGGCAATCCATCAGTATTATCGAGCCGAGGACTATGGGACGCTGGATATGCAAGTTAATTACAGATTTAACAAGAAATACAAGATTAGCTTGGACGTTTTAAATGTTTTTAATGATCGTCCTAGACAAGCGGTTCCGAACCCTGGCGGATATTTCGCCTATTGGCCTGCCAATCCTACCGCCGTCTATTTGACGGTGGAAATGGAGTTTTAGTTTAATAATTAAGTCTGATTAGCCATAACAATTATAAAACTGTAAGTTGTATCCGGGATTTTCTGGAAGAGCGTTGATAAGGAAAATCCCGGATACTACGAAACTTAAAATATAAAATGTCCGATCAGTTACTATAAATTTGATGCGATGGCGATTTCGTTTTTACAAGGCAAAATATGACAATGTTACCACCATCATAAGTTTTTATTGAATTATATGAATGGAGAAGTATAGTTAATGCTCATCTGTTTATATAAAATTGATTAAATAACACTAAAAAAGGTGGTTACGATCCTTAGAACGAGCGGTGGCTGGGTTGAGAGGTGATTTTTTATGGGTTGATTTCAGCTATAGTTTTTGATATACTCTGTAAATAAGATTTCAGCCTACGGTCTAGCCAGGTTTGGCTCTTATGTTATGATGTATTAGAGCGATAGTTTGCGATGGCTTCGGATTCGGAGTTGAGGATTAATGGCTTGCTCGCCAAAGACTTCTAAGGGTTTTTTCTTGTTAGGGTACCGAAAATACTGGCTTTTTTAAGTATTGTCCCCACGCGTGTGGGGGTGAACCGGCGGCGGCATTGCGTTGGGAGGCTGAAAATGTATTGTCCCCACGCGTGTGGGGGTGAACCGTTAATTTTGATGGGATGGATTGGCAGACTTACATTGTCCCCACGCGCGTGGGGGTGAATCGTTAGTGAGAATTATGGAGCCAAACATTTAAAAGTTTCTTCATTTTTGACACGCAAGTTGTGGCCGAAGGGTTAGATAGCCTTCCGGCCATTTTAATCTCCATAAAGCAAAAACTCTTCCCGAGTCTTTAGCCAGCTGGCCAGCGAAGGAGCCTCATCCGCCCAAATATCGCGGGCTGGCCGACCCGCTACTAGATCGTTAAAGACGCTCTTATGGCCTAAAATCAGATCAATGGGCCTTCTAACAAATTCATACTCATAAGGAGGATCTTTTAACCTAAAGCTTTCTGGCCAATATTTTAAGATGATCTCTAAAATGGTTAGAGAGCTTAAATAAGGAAGAAATGCTGGATCCTGGGGATGGAGATCTAAGCCTCGACATAATTCCCCCGCCCATTTGTGAAAAGTTGGTTGAAAAAAGGCTTCTCGAAAGACTAGGCCAGGAAGATTTTTCTGGATCAGCTCTTTAAACAAAACTTTGGAATCAATATAAGGGGCCCCTACTAGGTTAAAAGGCCGAGTCGTGCCCCTCGCCTCAGAAACATTAGTCCCTTCCCAAAGAACCTGGCCCGGATAAACCCAAGCGCTCTCAAAGGTCGGTAAGTTTGGGGAGGGCATGACCCATGGGAGGCCTGTTTCGGGAAAATATTGAGATCTTCTCCAGTTTTGACAGGCGATTACGGTTAATGGGGCTGGGGTCTTGAGCTGGCTATTAATAAAAAGAGCCAATTCCCCTAAAGTGAGCCCATGCCTTAAGGGAATAGGATAAAGACCCACAAAAGAGCGGCAGTCGTTAGCCAAGAGATGGCCTTCCACTTCTAAGCCGCCAATGGGGTTAGGGCGATCTAAGATAACGATTTCCAAGTGGTTATCTTGAGCGATCTCTAAACATAAGGCCATGGTCTGAGCGAAGGTGTAAACTCTAGTTCCCACGTCCGGCAGATCTATCAATAAGACCTCAATGTCTTTTAGCGTCTCGGGCTTTGGTTGCCTATCTTGCCCATAAAGACTGTAAATAGGCCGACCATCAGAGGTTTGCCCGTGATTGGACTCGACCATGTTGTCTTGTTTTTCGCCGACCCAGCCGTGTTGTGGGCCAAAGATGGTTTTGATGGCTTTCGGCAGAGATTCGTCAATGAGCGTTAAAGCGTGTTTATAGTTAGAGTTTACTGAGGCTTGGTTAGCCAATAAACCCAAAGGCCGACCTTTATAAAGTTTTGAGCGCTCAGCCAAAAAAACTTCCAAACCCGTGACTACTTTAGGCAAGATCTAATCCTTAACGAGGGGAAAATATGAGGTTATTTCTGGCACTTAGGACAAAAGACAGTAGAGCGGCCAGCCACGACGGTTTTGACTAGAACTTGGCCGCAATGGGGGCAAGGTTGGCCAGCTTTCCCATAAGCTTTATGATGATCTTGATAAGAACCCGCGCCTTCTGGGGCTTGATAGCTAGAAACCGTTGAGCCTCGGCAATCAATGGCTTTTTTCAGGATCCTTTGCGCCTGGCCATGAAGATTTTTAACCTCTTCTAAAGTTAAAGTTTTAGCCTCTCTTAAAGGAGAAAGTTTGGCGGCGAATAAGGACTCGTCAGCGTAAATATTGCCAAATCCCGCGAGAACGGTTTGATCCAAAAGAACGGCTTTGAGCTTGCCTTTAGTATTAACCAAGCGCTCGTGGTAGTCCTTAGCCGAGGCAAGCAAAGCGTCAGGGCCAAGGTTCAGGTGATTGAGAAAAATCTCCAATTGGCCAGGGCCAAAAGCTCTTAAGCGACCAAACTTGCGCGTGTCTTTGTAAAAGAGGGTTTGTTCTTGGCTTTGGTGAGTTAAACGGAAAGCGGCGTGGCAGTGAGATGGCCATTCAGAGCTAGGCCAGGCGTCAAAATGGAATTGCCCAGTCATTTTAAGGTGAATTAAAAGATGATGATCCTGGGTTAAGACAAAATGGATCCATTTGCCGATTCTTTTAACCAGCTCAATCTCTCGGCCAGTCAATAAGTCGGTAAAAGATTGCCAATCCGAGGCCACAATAGGGGCGAAATTGACCAAAACCTCGGCGATCTTCCAGCCTAGGGTTTTGGCCGCCAATTCCCTAGCCATGGTTTCGGCTTCAGGTAGCTCGGGCACAAAGTTCCTTTATTAATTGATCTAAAATCTCAATCTCTTTTTTGGGTCTGATGGCGAAACGCAACCAACCTAGCCCTAAACCATTAAAGTCGCGGCAGTCGCGAACCAAAAGGCCCTTTTGGAAGAAAAAGTCAATAGCCTCATCCGTGTGTTGAGGCACCATATGGAGGAGGGCGAAATTAGCCTGGGTCGGGTAAGGATGGCCAATCTGATTTAAAACCGGATAGAGGGCCGACTCCAGAGGATCCAATTTTTTTCTTAAATCAAAAGAAGAGCCATATTGGATGTCCACGAAGAAATTGCCCGCTTGGATGGCTAAGGCGCTTAAAGGCCAAGGTCCCAAATGATCCCATAGACGGCTGACCAGATCCGGGGCGGCGACTAGATAGGCCAAACGCAAACCCGGGACAGCCATGATTTTGGTTAAAGACCTTAAAACCACTAGATTGGGATGGGTCTTAACCTTATGGAGCAAAGTCTCGGCGGTCGTAAAATCCAAAAAAGCCTCGTCAACAATGAGGGGAATTTTTTTCGCCTGGGATTCCGCGAGCAGAGCCTCCAAGACGGGCTCGGGGATTAAGCGACCAGTGGGATTGGCGGGGTTAGCCAGGAAAATGGCGGTGGGGTTATGGCTAAAAACAGTCTCAACCATGGCCATGGTCACGGCGAATAAATTATCTGGCCCGGCGTTAACGTAAACAAATTGGCCACCAGCGGCCTTAATGGCGGCTTCGTACTCGGAAAAAGCCGGTCCAATTATAACGTTTGAGCCTTGACCCAGTAGTCTAGCCAAAAGATAAATATGGATGGTCGAGCCAGGCCCGGGCAGGAAATAAGACTCCTCTAGGTCAAAATATCGACTTAAGCCGCTTATAAATGATTGAGCTCTTTCCTCAGGGTAATGGAGCGTGAGGTCATAAGCCTCAAAGAGGACATCTTTAAGTCTAGCTGGTTGGCCAAATGGATTAATATTGGCGGAAAAATCAATAATATTAAACCACCCACGATTTAATTTCGCGGAAGCCTCAAAAATTCGACCACCATGTATTCTGGTCATAGGTCTAATACTCACTTATTAATCAGAACGCTTAAAAACCCCAGCCCCAAGGAGCTTGTCCGGCCATATAAAAAATGATTAGCAAAACTATCATAACGATGAGCAAAGTTAAAAAAGAACCCGTCACCACTAAGCGCTCAGTAGCTTGAAGGGCTTCTTGAGTGGCTGGCCCATTAGAAGCCCCAATATAGGGTTTATCAATCAGTTGGCCGCCATAATAATTAGGCCCACCGAGCTTTGTTCCCACCGCCCCGGCCACAGCCGCCTCGGTTTGGCCGGAATTGGGGCTGGAGTGGAGATGCCCTTCTTCGCGCCACATTTTTAAAGCGGCTTTATAATCCATTTTGGCCAAATAAGTCGCGCCTATGAGAACCAAGGCCGCGAACCTAGAAGGCAGGAAATTTAGAACATCGTCTAGTTTAGCTGAAAATCGGCCAAAAAAAAGGTAAGTGGGGTTTTTGTAGCCCACCATGGAGTCTAAGGTATTGACGCCCTTATAGATCCAAGCGAGGATAGGGCCGCCTAAAGCCAAGTAGAATAAAGGAGCCACCAAGCCATCGGAGAAGTTTTCCGCCAAAGTCTCAATTTCGGCTCGACGAATGGCTTCCTCATTTAAATTAGCCGTGTCGCGACCAACAATCCAAGAAAGAGCCAACCGCGCCTCGGATAGATCGCCATGGCCTAAAGCCAATTCCACCCGTCTAACATGATCTAAGAGATCTCTTAGACAAAAGAGGCTATAGATAAAATAAAGACAAATCAAATACCAAAGAATTATCGAAAGTTTGAAGGCTATGGTCAAAATTAGCCAGACCGAGAACCCTACTATCAAAAGAATGACCACAGTTAGGATGGCCCCAAACCAGAAAACCCTCTTGTCGGAAGGATTAGGGTCTTTATTGAGAATCTGGCGGAGGTCTTTTTCCAAACGGTGGATGAGAGAGCCAATCATTCTGACCGGATGAGGCCAAGACTGAGGATCTCCTAACAGCCAGTCGACCACAAAGGCCACAGCGGTAATAAGGGCGGTCATGTCTAACCTTAAAAAGTAACCCAAGTGGGTTTAATTATTAGATTCTTTATATCATAGATAAACCTCGCGCGCTATTGGCTGGCGATCTCCGCCAGAGGGGCTTTAACGCTGAAGTCGGCGCGGCTATTTTTTTTGGTCGGCTGGATTTAATAAACGCGTCAAGGCAAAAAAATCTTGACAAAAATATCCCATGGCTGTATAAAAGGTTTTAGAATTTTGTAGCCATTTGGGGATCGCGGAAAATTTCTTAAGATTTTTTGTGGTCGCTATTTTTAGAAATGGCGTCTCGTTTTTAAATTAATATGTTAGTCAAGAAGGCTATTTCCTAAACCATTTTTGGTTATTGGGGAATGGCTTTTTTTTGTCCTCATAGTTTTTAAAGCCCTTTTAGAATTATCTGATTCTCCCCGATCTAGTGGTTCTAAAAGATTATGTTAGGTCATGAAGACCGTCCCTTTTTGGCCTCTGGTTAGAAGGGGGCGACTTTTTTTTAAGGAGACTTTTATAGAAGAAGAACCAATTATTGATAAAACCCGAATAGTGGGCTGGACCTGGCCTGGCCCACTTACAAAACAGCGATAATTAGAAAAGAGTAAATTATTTAAAAGATAAAAAATAACCATAAGGTTATTTAACCGTGATTGGCTGATTTAAGCCAGTTCCAAGTACTGATTTCAAGTCAAGGAAAGAACCATGAAGTTTAAAATTTCGACCATTATTTCTCTCGCGGCGTTTATCGCTTTGGCTGGCCAAGCCCTGGCTCATGATTTTTGGGCCGAGGCCAAAAGTCCCAAAGCCAATCAACAACTGACGGCGGTTATTGGCTATGGGCACAATTTCCCCGAGGGCGAAGAGATTAAGCCTGAGGCTTTCGCGGCCCGTTTCACTCAACCCAAAGTCATTGGCGATAAGGGCGAGTTGACCTTAGAGCCTGGTCAAAATAACCGTTTTTATCTGACCGCGGACAAATTGGGGCCTGGCAATTATGTAATTTCGACCCAAACCAACCCCGCTTTTTCCACCAGAACCAAAAGCGGTTGGGAGAGCAAACCCAAAAACGAGGTTACTGACTCCGTTAAGTGCTCCAATTATTTTCGGTATGGCAAAGAAGCTATTGTTTTAGGCTCGGCCAAATACAATGAATTAGCCGCCAAACCTCTTGGCCATGAGCTGGAGATCGTGCCTCAGGCTGATCCTTCCAAGATTAAAGTTGGCCAGCCTTTCCCGGTTAAGGTTCTTTATAAAGGCCAAGCTTTGCGGGGAGAAGAGGTCTCGGCTTATATCGCTGGCTTAGTTAAGAACAACGCGGCTTTGTTTTTCCAGGCCAGAACGGATCCCGAAGGTCTTGTCAACATCATTCCTTTAAAGGCTGGGGATTGGTTGGCTAAGGTTTCGGTTGAGGAGCCTTATAGCGACTCTAAAGTTTGTGACGTCATAAATCACACGGCCACTTACACTTTCCGGGTCAACAATTAATTATAGGGGATAAGCTTTGAGGGTGGCGGCGCTAGATAAGTTTGATTCCTTAGCTTCAGTGGCCTTAAAAAAGGCTTTGACTTTAAGCTTCGTTTTTCACGCTTTGATTGTCTGGGGATTATTCCAAGATAACGCTCATAAGGCCAGGGAGTATGTCCCTTTGGCGGTTATGGAGTTTGGGGATTATGATCCTTTGGGTGGCCAAGGCGGCGGTGGGGAAGAGATTATTGAGCCCGAGCCGGAGCCGGAACCCGCGCCCGAGCCCGAGCCGGAAGTCCCAGAAGAAGAAGTTAAGGTCGTGGAAAGCCTCTCGCCCATGGCGGAAGAAGCGCCGCCGCCGCCTCCCATAGAAAAGCCTAAACCGGTGGAAAAACCCAAAACTAAACCCAAACCTAAACCCAAACCCGCGGGCCCGGTCTCTAGTGGTGGGGAAAATGTCGCTTCTGGGCCTGGGCCAGGGGGCCCTGGCCCAGGCGGAACTCCTGGCGGAACCGGACGGGGAACTTCTAACGCGCTGGCCGCCTATAAAAACAAAATTCGCGTCAAATTAGAGAGAAACAAAAAATATCCCCCCGCCTCCCAAAGTCGACGCGAGACCGGGGTGGCCGTGGTGAGCTTTATTGTGCTGAAAAATGGCGCCGTCACCTCTCCGCGCTTGGTGACTAGCTCTGGGCACAAACGCTTGGATGACGAGGCGGTGGCTCTTTTGGCTAGGGTCTCGCCGTTACCGCCTATTCCGCCAGAAATTGACGCTAATACTATGCCATTATCCGTGCCCTTAAGGTTTTCCATGAAATAGCGCGGCTTTTGGTTTTCCAAATCGACTTATTTTAGGCCTTTCAGGCGATGGCCTCTATTCATGTTGACCTCAGGTTAAAAATCTCCATTTTTATGATCATTTTAGCTAGGATTTTAATAGTGGGTTTTTGCCCAGTTTTTTGCTATTATCCTTAATCCGTAATTATTTCGAGGACTTGGAAAGGCCTAAGATGGCGGCAGAGTATCAAAGAGGCCTTTTTTGGAGATGGCCAAATAGTTCCCCATCGCGAGAGCGACATGACTAGAGCGGCTCGCTCAGCCAGTTTTCTCGCTCGAAGCGATCCTCGCCTTAAGGTTTTAATCTTGGTTCTTTGGTCGTTTTTGTTGGCCTTGCTCGAAACCCCCAAAGCCGCCCTGGTTGGCTTAGGGGGCTCAAGCCTTATTTACGCTCTTTCTGGGCCGAAACAATTTTTTAAAGATCTAACGAAATTATTAGCCATTAACGCCTTCCTTCTTTTTATATGGCTACTTTTGCCATTTTCGTTTTCCACGCCCGGCACGGCCATCCAGCGTCTCGGCCCCTTAGTCGTGACCCAAGAGGGCTTGGATCTCTCCATATTATTATCCTTAAAAGCTTTGGCGATCACTTTAGGAGCCATGGCCATAACTAGAGCGAGCTCGGTTTTTGAGTTATTGGCCGGGGCGAAAGGTTTAGGGGCCCCAGAAAAGTTATTGGCCATTTTTCAGCTCATGACGCGTTATATCTCAGTTATTGGCCAGCAATACGCTAGGCTTCGGCAAGCCATGCGGGTTAGGGGGTTTCAGGGCCGATCCGATCTACGTTCTTTGCGGGCCTACGCTAATTTGGCTGGCTACATGCTGGTGGGCGGCTTAGACCGAGCCGAGCGAATCCACGCGGCCATGATTTGCCGCGGTTATAATGGGCGCTTCTGGTTTCGAGGGGACTTTAAGATCAAACCATTAGATCTGGGGTTCGTCTGTTTGATTTTGGCTTTGGGCCTGGGAGTGACTTTCCTTGACGATTGAGTCCTTAATTAAGCTTAAAGGCCTCGTTTACTCTTACCCAGGCCGAGCGGCTGTCCTTAATGGGGTCGATTTTGAGCTAGGCTCCGAGGGCTTGGTGGGGCTCATTGGGCCCAATGGTTGTGGCAAGACCACCTTATTAAAGATCATCATGGGGCTACTAAAACCCCAGGCGGGCCTGGTGACCATTTTAGGCCAAGATTGTTTGGAGGAAAAGCATTTTCGGCCTTTAAGGCCGAAAATGGGTTTTGTCTTCCAAGACGCGAATGATCAACTATTTTGCCCCACCGTCGCCGATGACTTGGCTTTTGGCCCTTTAAACCTGGGAGCTAGCCGCCAAGAAGCCGACCGGATAGCCCAGGAAGTTCTTGATAAACTAGGTTTATCTGATTTTGGGCCTCGAGTGACCTATGATCTCTCGGGCGGGGAGAAAAAATTAGTGGCCTTAGGCACAGCTTTAGCCTTAAATCCCCGGCTTTTGATTTTAGACGAGCCCACTAATTTTTTAGATCTGGAGGCGGTGGCGAGGTTAGAGGCCATTCTTTTGGAACTAAGGCTACCTGGGATTATTGTTAGCCATGATCGGGGTTTTTTGGCCAAAATGACCCAAAAAAGTTATTGTCTAGAGAAGGGACGCTTAACGGAAGCCTAAAAAAAGGGGTTTGACCATATATTGAGGGGGCGCTTTTGGTTTTCATAGAGAAACCAACCCAGCCAGTTAGAGTCGAGGATCGGCGAAAATAAATTTTTTGGCTACTGACTGAGCCCTAAACTGGCTTGGATCCAAGCTTTTGCTCGGCGAGCGAAAAAATTTTTTTCGGGACCGAAAAAAAAACTTGACAAGGCCTTTGGAAAGTCGTATTATCTACTTAATTATTTTGGCGCTTTAAATTTTGACTTTTAAACCAAAGGTTAAGTTCCAAGTTAGCCGTTTAGGCCAAGCCTAAACAAATTAGAATAACAGCCAATCAGAAGAACTGAAGGCCTAGAAATTAGGGTTTTCGTTCTTTTTTTATCTGAGTTATAGAAATATTTACTGTTTTGTGGTTTAGTTCTGTTTCTATTTCAGTTAAGTATAGTTAGTTATATGGTTTTTTTGGTCAGTTACTTTTCTAAAAAAAGAATTGGCTATTAAAAAAGTGGGTTTTTAAATGCGTCCGGTTTTAAAAAATCGGATCTAGAATCAGCCTCCAAAGGCCAGAAGGTCGGGGCGGTCAGGAAAAAATGAAAAAATTTTGTTGTCAGGGCTGGAAGATGAAAAAAACTTCTTGACAAGAGCCAACTAAAAAACTATAATCGTTGGAATGTTTTTTGGGAATATTGTCAAGAGGAGAACTTGACAATATTATTTTTTATTGATTCCGAGGGTTTTTGAGAGCTCGCTCTTAAAAGCTGACCACCCTTAGAATCAGTTTTCGCTGATCAGAGTACTGGAGGCCGAAGACAAATGTTTTCGGCGTTTTTTTTTCCCATGAGCTGGATAAAAAAAGCCTTAATTATATTATTTTTCGCTCTGGCCGCCTGGTTCTTGTTTGATCAGGCTAGAGCCGAGGCCCAGTCGGAAGGCCAGCTTCTTAGGGTTGGCCACGTCTTAGGGCCCGATCGCATAATTTTGGAGCGGCTGAAAGAGATAACCAGCCGCCGGGGCCAGGAGCTGGAATTGGTCATCTTTTCCAGCCCAGAAGAAAGCTTAAAAGCTTTGGCCGAGGGCCAAATCCATCTTTCGGTTAGCCAGCATAAACCTCAGTTAGAGGCTTTTGTTCTGGAAACCAAAGCGAAATTGATTTCTTTGGGCAATATCTATGTCGCGCCAATGGCCTTCTATTCCCAAACAATCAAAACCCTGGCCGAGATAGGCGCGGGGGCTCGGATCGCCGTTCAAGACGAGGCCGACAAAAGACGCCGGGCCTACCAGCTCTTAAGCCAAAATGGCTTAATCAAGCTGAATGGCGAGGTTGAGTGGCCGACTAAAAATGATATTGTGGAAAACCCTTTAAACCTCAATTTTGTGGAGGCCACGGTTTTACGAACCTTGGTGGGCGATTCTTCCATAACGGCCATAGCCTTTAGCGGCTTGTCCAAAGATATGGCTAGCTTAGCTGAGAAGACCAGCCATTTTAAGCCTTTGTGCCAAGAAGACGTGGCTAGCTCTTATGTCATGGTGGTGGCGGCTAGAGCCTCTCGACGCGAAAACCCGTGGCTCTTGGATTTTATGCGGGATTACCAAAGCTTAGAAATGGCCCAGTTTTTGCTAGAAAATTTTAACGGAACCATCATTCCGGTCTTCGATTTTAATCGTCCTTTTTGAGGACGTATTGATAAAAACTCTTCCAGACGCGGCCATTCGGCGCGCGTCGACATAAATGACTCACCATAAAGACTTCTGCTTTCCCCAATTTGAGACTCCGGTCGGCCACTTAAGGTGGCCGACCGGGGATTCCCCACCTTTTAGAAAAGTTTTCGTCCACGAAGATTTAGCATTAGCTTTAAATAGACTAATACTAGTCAAAGAGTCTATTTGTAATTTAGTTTAAACAAAATTTACTATTCTTACTGGCTAAATATATATGGCTAGTCCTACTGTCCCCGGCCCGGGCCAAGAAAAAATTTTGTGGTTCCTCGCAAAATCCCCGCGAAAAATACTTGACAGATCCAAAAGTTTTAAGTAGTATTGTTTCATTATGATTGGTTTAACCTCGTATACGCTATTGACCTCAATATTGAGTTTTTGGCCAATATCCGAAACCGGGGGGCTAGATTTGGCCCGCGGTTTGGAAAATTTTTGGCTAACCAGAACCTCGCGACTGGCTCTCAAAAGTTTGCCCCTTAAACCTTGTTGTTAGGCTGAAGCTATTTTTTTGGCCTATTGGGGCCTAAAAATGGTGGGCTTTTGGTCTGGCTAGGCTTTGACTGAGGAACATTTAAAGACGGATTATTTTCGTTTTAGACATTTTCGGGAGTAAGAACCAAAAAAAAGGACATTTCCGAAGATTTTTAGAATTTAAAAACCAGGCTATCGATCTCCCCAGAGGCTACCGTTCGGCTAGCCTCAAAAAACGTCTAGCCCGCCCTATTTTTCTACGACTCCCACGCCTAAAAAAGTTTCCCCGGCCCTCGTGGCCGGGGATTCTATTTTAAGGGAGTTATTGGCTAGCTATCTGGTTTGGCGAAGGTCGGGGTCAATATTATTCGTCAATTATTTTTGGCCCAAAGAGCGAGGCGCGGCTGGGTTCCCAAACAAGACCTAAATAGTTCTGGCCAAAGTTGAAAGTTTTATGTAGTATTGTTTTATTACGATTTGTTTAGTCAGATTAGAAGATATGGTCTCAATATTAAGATTTTGGCCAATATTTGGAAGCCGGGCCCAGATTTTGAGGCCTTTTTGGCTTATTGGCCAGCCTGCTCCTTAAGCCGCCAAAGACCAAAAAAATGGCCATTTCGCGGGTTTCCAAGACATCCCCGGCCCAGAGGGCCGGGGATGTCTTATTATTAACGGTTATTTTATGAGCCGAAGATTAGGCCGAGTTTTGGTCGGTTTATGAGGTGGCCGGGGGTCGGGATCTTCTGAGGAGTTGGTTTCGATCTCCTCGGCGTTTTCGATCTCCAGGCCAATCTCCCAAAAAGGCTCGGCGCTAGTGGCCTCGTTAGCCACCACGGCCATGTCAATAGCCCTTAAATAACAGCGGCGGTCATTTAAGGCGAAGAGTTCTTGGCCGGTGATCTGTTCGGTTTTTAAGGCCAAAAACCTAAATTTAAGCGGCAAGCCAAAAAAACAAATGTGGGCCTGGATCAAGTGGCTTTGGGGGTTTATGGGCGAAAGGCGCGTGATTTGGCCAAAA
The DNA here is from genome assembly GCA_031270705.1 of Deltaproteobacteria bacterium. Classification (GTDB taxonomy): domain Bacteria; phylum Desulfobacterota; class Desulfarculia; order Adiutricales; family Adiutricaceae; genus JAIROO01. The sequence goes on along the minus strand of JAISWW010000078.1, from coordinate 20,528 downwards.
AAGGCCAAAACGAGCTTTTTCCGTTCCTCTAAGAAAATGATCAGATCCCCGTTTCGCGTGGTCGGCTTTAAGGGCAAGATCATCTTCAGCTCTTCAATGGTTAGGCTTAGGCTTTGGCGAAAGATCATGATGACGGATCCTCATTGTCTGGCTGGTTCGGGTCTGGGGGATCCGCTCGGTCAGGTCTATTGGCTTCCGATTCATTAGCCGGGGTTGGGGCCGAGTCGTCCTCTGGTTTCGGGGGCGACGGATTATTTTTCGGTTTCCCCGGGGCTTTGGGCAAAGGCGGGGGCGTTTTCCAAAGTGTTTTGGCCGAATAGCATTTCCAGCCCCAAATGAGCCAGCGGATGGTGGAGATGGCCAGCCAAAGAGCCCAAGCCAACATTATATAGTGGTAAACCGTGTTGGATAGAGTTAGGCACCAAGCCTCAGGCATTGGCCCTGGGGTTCGATCTTGAAACCAGATTAAGAGGGAATCAGACGAGCTATTGCCAGTCACCCCCATGGAGGGAGCTTCCAAAAGGCCATGCTTTAAACCCTGATAAATCATTTGGAAAGCCATCAGGGTCCACAAAGCCAAGCCAATTTGGGCTAAGTTAAAAAGACCAGGCGATTTTATGGTATTGCGCTGACCCCTTAAGCCCAATAACAGTAGCCAAATAGCCACTACCGACGCGGATCCGAGACTGAGCTGGGCCAGACCCAAAAAGAGCAAAAACCAAGAGATAGGGCCTAAGGGAGTCAGTTTGCCCCGACTTAAGATGAGGGAGACGATCAATAAAGCCCCGGCGATGGACCAAAAGAGAACCGCTGGGCCTTGGGTTGGTCCTTTGGCCCAAAAAACAAATCGATTCACGGGCGTGGCGACTTTGATTTCAATGTTGGCCACCGGCAGACCCAGATCCAGCTGAGGAGTTTCGGTTAAGGTTTTTAGGGGCTCGGGGGATAGCCAAGAGACCGAGACTTCGTGAAAGCCAGGATCAAAAGGAAAATTGACTTCTGGTCCTTGGGCGGCTTGCGAGGAACTTATGGGCAAACTCCGGTGATTGACCGTCAATAACTGGACTTCCGAGCCTTTGGGCAATCTAAAGCTATGTTGTCCGCCTTTGGAAGAGCGGAGCTTGAAAGTCAATTCGTTTTTCCGGTTTTGCTCGCCTAAGTTAACTAATAATTGGGCCTCGTCAATGACTTGGTAAGAGCCGGGGACGGGCTCGGGCTTAGTGATATTGATGGTCAACTTTTCCCCAGGCCAAGGCCGCCACTGGGGATTCCAATAACCGCTGGGGCTGACGTTGACCATGGGCGTTAAACCTTGGGGCTCAACGCGCCAGAGGGTGGAGGCGTCCAAGATCCAGGTCTCGGAGTAGAGACCTTCCTTAGCCTCCAGGATCAATTGGCCTTTTAAAGCGTCTTTATTTAAATCAGACTCAAAAGTTATATTTTTTGTGGATTTTGAGAAATTTAAAACAACATAGCCATCTTGAGCTTGATATTTGGTTGATAGAGGCCGTTCGCCAGGCAAAAGCGGCAATCGCAAAGTCACCGGGCGATCTATTGTGGTGGTTAGGATTATGTGATTAATGACTTTCCACTCTAAGCCCAAAGAGATGGTTCTCATAACGCTAAAGTAGGGCTCTAAAACCTGATCCACGGATTGGTCGGGCTCGGGCTCTGGCTCAGGCTCTTTGGAGGTATCTGGGGGCGCCAAAGAGGCTTTGGTCGATAAATAGAGAGCCGGGCCAAAGGGAGCGCCTTGAGGATCGAGGCCATTTAGCTCCCAATCCGGACTTAAAAGCTCGACTTTTTTCGGCTTAAAGTCATCGGGCAAACGCAATTGGAAATTATCGGTCTTTTTTAAGCGACCCTCATAAACAAAGCTATTGAGGCCAGCCGGAACAAGGACGTAGGCTTTATTTAAATCAACCGCCAAAATGGGGAGATTGGCCTCGCCAGTTTCTGGGCCGCTTTTGTCCGTCTTTTTTAAGCTTACGGGCTGAAAAAGGCTCTCGTCCAAAACCGGGAGCTCCATGATCGTGGGGACTGTGGCCTCAACCCGAAAAGTCAGCTTTAGGGTTTCGGCGCTAGGCTCAAGGCCTAAATAAGTCCAGGCGGGCCGAATTTCGTTGTCCGGAGATTTTAAAAGGCGGAACTTAAAATCATCCAAAATCTCCTGGTCTGGCCAAGATTGAGCCGCGACCGGCTGGCTTATCGTCAAAGTTAAAAATAGGGCCAGAATAATCGCCGTAACGGTTGTCGCGCCGCCGCTTGGGGCGGGTTTGGGAGCTGGATGGGGTCTGGCTGGCTTTAAGCCGCGAGTCAGGCCCAAAAGCTTCAAGGCGAAAATGGCCATTAAAGCGATCTTTAAAAGACGGGACGCGAAAACAACTTTCGGGGTCAAAAGGTAGATTTTGACTTCTTGGTCTCTAGCCACTTGGCCATTAAAGTCCAAGACCACCGACTGCCAGCTCCATTTGGGGCGAGCCAGGCTATTTTGGGCCACGGCCTCGGGATTGGGGCGGGCCAAAGACGATTGGCTGATCTCCGCGGCTCTGGATTGGGAGAGGGATTTGTTCGCGCTAGCCCCTTTGCCAACCGCCGGTTTGCCAACCTCCGGGAGGGCGCCCATGAGAGCCATGTCTTTTCGCGCTTCTGGCTCCATAAATTCGTTGGCCGAGTCAGCCATAGGGGCCACAGGGGCCGGCTCTCGGTAGCCATCCTCTCGGTAGTCATCGTAACCAGGGCTAGCCGCCGGGCCTACCGTCCAGGGTCTTTGGTATAAAGCCTCGGACATGGGGTAGCCAAAGGAGCCAGGTTGATAAGCCGAGACATCCTCCAACTGGGGATACATGGCGATTCGGGCTTGGTGAATGAGAAAAACGACGGTGGTTAAAAGCAAAAAGAGAGCGGCTAAGCCAAACCAGACTTTGGTGACAACTCTGGGGAGACCCGCCGGCAGAACTTTTAATAAGGCCACCGCGCCAAAAATATGGAGGATGACTAGGCGAGGGGACATCAGCTCATGATACGACAAGATCAAAACGGCCAAAGCCAGGATGGCGAAGGCGCGGCCTTTTAATTTTAAGGCCGCTAAAAAGATGGCCAAAACAATAAAAAGATCCAAAGCGTTCCAGCGGTCGACCCAGGTAATTGGTCGACCGCGATCATTGGCCGCCCGAGCCCCAGAAACATGGAAGAGCCGATAACCTGGGGGTAGATTGAGCTTTTGGTCGGCGCTTTGGAGGTTATGATCCCAGCCGGAAGCGGGCAGAAGGCCTTGGAAATCAGCCAAACGCAGATCCGCCGTCACGTTAAAGGAGCCTTGTCGCACTTGGAGGCCGGGGCTTTTTTGGCCTTGGGAATTGATTTGCCAGGTTAAGACCTGAGGCTGGCCATTGAGACTGGCTTGCCCTAGAACAAAAGGCGGATCGGCCGACACGCGCCAATCGCGACGCATCTGGCCAGACAAGTCATCGCGGCAAGCTAAGCCTTGGCCATCGTAATCCAGCCAGCAAGAGCGATTTAAGGTCAAGAGATTGGGGCCAGGCTCAGGATCCCCTCTTCTCAATGTTTTAAAGGTGAGGGTTTGGCCAGGCTCCAGGGCGTAGATCGGAAAATTGCGCCAATTCCGAGGCAGATTGACCTGGGAAGCGTCGATTTGCGGGGCCCCGGAAATATCAACTTGCCTTAAAGCGGGATTTAAATTAACCGCCCAATTTTCCGGGCCATGAGCTCCCTCCAAAGGCCCTAAGGCTTCCACTGGCCCAGAAAGACGGGCCGTTAAGAAGATCTCGTGGATGCCAGGTTTGGCCTGGATCCTTAAACCTTGATCCACCAAACGCGTGGGGAGGGGGGATACGAGTTGGGTGGGCCTGGAGTTAGGCAATAAAACCCGGTCAATGACCTCTTCGCGGTCGCGACCAGAGACGGTGATTTTTATTCTAGTGAGGACGATCATGGGCTGATCGTCAGTAATGAGGCGATCTATAGTCGTCTGAACCTGATCCAGGTCATTGGGTTTGGCGGGTTGGGGATCGCTTTTTTTTTGGGGATCTTTTAGCCAATAAAGCACCGAGTTATTTTTGTAATTCTCTTGGTAAGGAAAAATTTTCTCCTCGCCTTTGACCGTGACCGTGACCAGAGGCCCTAAAGGCAATTCCAAGGTGTCCGGCAATTCCGACCAAGACCATTGGCCTTTCAGAACATGGCGACCAGTAGTCAGAAAAACAAAAGGGTTCTCTTGGTCAGAGACGGGAATTGGCTTGGGGGGGCCATTGTCGAGACTATCGGTGACTTTTTCGGGCCAAGCTCCAGAACCGCCAGGGATAGGGACGGCTTTGGGCTGAAAAAGGAGCCAAACGCCCTCAAAGGTTCCGCCGGTGTCGGTTAAATTTAGGTTTAGGGAGCTAGGCCAAACGCAAGCGGGCTTATTGAGGTTTTCGTGTTTGGGACAGTGGAGCTCATCTCCTAGGCCAAACAAAACCCAGTCCTTCCAAGCGGCGAGATTTGGGGGAGCCCCAGTCTCTTCCACGGTCAAGGCGGGGGCTGGGGCGGTTTGGGCTATTAATATTAGGCCAAAAAACAGCGCGAGGCAGGCTCGAGACAATAAAGACACTATATCCTCCAATGACCCCGCTCAGCGAATGGGCCAAACCTATTGAAGCCAAATCTTGACAATTTAAGAAATTTAAACAATTAAGATTATTAACTAACGTAAAAAAGGTTACCCCACAGAGCCATCCACGCTAAAAGGCTCGTCATCAGGTCGCATCTTTAAAGTAGTTTGGCAAAAGGGACAAGTAATCTCGGGCAGAAAATGGTCGCTAGGCAGACAAAAAAGGTGACCACAAAAACCGCATTTGCCCCAACCCTGGTCATGACAATAGGGACATTCCAAGAGACCAGCCAAAAGGCCCGCGTCCACGGCTGGAGCTTTCATGGAGCCTTCCTGGAAAAAATCATCTGGCAAAGGGATGGCGGCCTCGGCTACGTAAAACTGACTCTGGGGGCTGTAACGGTAACGCGACATAAAATGTTGGCGAGTTTTGCGGCAGGTCACGTGTAAAAATAGGTAATTTTTTTGGTCAGTATATTTGGGGGGCCGCTCTTTGTCGATTAGGGTCAGGTTTTTTTCGAGGGGAATATTTTTAAGCAAGCTCAAAGGGGCCTCTGGGCTGACGCTGGCTGATTGGATGCTCGCGGTCAGCCAGACGAAAAGATTCGCCAAACTCTCCCCAGTCACCGCGTCCACTTGGAGACAAACGTCGGCGATTTGGCTTAAAGTCTCAAAATTCACTTCCGACCCGCAACCAATGGCGTAGATATGGGCTGGGGCGGGTTTGACGGCGGTTAAGCGATTTAAGGCGCTTTCCCAATCGTCCGTGGGGTAGCCATCCGTTAAGATAAAAGCTAAGGGTCTGTAGTCGCCCTTAACCGTGGAGGTGGTTTTTATGACATCGTTTTGGATGGATTCCCGAAGCAAATCCAAAGCCGCTCCGAGACTAGTGCCGGGTCGTAAGGTTAAGGGCGGGGGATTGACCTTGGATAGCTCCGTTAAAGGAGCTAAGACTTTGGCTTTGGCCGCGAAGGAGATGATGGAAATGTGAACCGTCTCCAAAGCGTAAGGGTTACGCTTTAAGGCGCTAAGCATTTTGTGGAACCCAATTTCCACGGAGTTTAAAGGATCGCCAGCCATGGACTCGGAACAGTCCAAAAGCAGATAGACGGGAAGACGCCTTATCATGATGGGCCGCCATAATAAAAAAAAATTGGTTGGCTTTATAATGAGCCGTAAAGCTAAAGGGACGGAGGTTTCAATAGCTTATATTGCCATACTGATCTCAGGCGGTCAAATATTTAACTATAATTATAAGAAGCGGAGGGGTAGGGCGATGGCTCATTGGGCCAGAGCTTTGGAAGGTGGCAGGCGTAAGGCGAGATAAAACGAAAAATTAAGAATTTAAAATGTCCAAATACTAAACCTCTTTTTGAGGTTAATAGTTTTGAGTATATATATTAGATATAAAAAGAAGCGATTAGTATAGTTTATTTCTATTTAGAGCCGAATATGGCCATAACTCTAGAGCCATCGCCGTAGACAGCTAGACCAAGGTCTATAATTTCTTTAGCCTCGCCTCCAATAATACTATGATAATCCCGTTCAGTAATATCTTTTAAGGCGTTTGCGGCGGCTTTAGACAATATTTCATCAACTTGCTCATTTGTAAGGGCCGATTTTGACTTAACATTTTTTAAAATTGTGGCGATATCTTCTTTTGAAAACTCTTTTTTTGCTAAAATAGCTAGATCATGGTTAATTTCAGCTTCTGTTAAGTATTCAGTAGCAGAGTTAGCTAAAATCTTGATTTTATCCTCATATTGAGACGTAGTCTGGCCTTTTAATAATAACCATAGAAGCTCAACGCTGGAGAGTTTATTTTGAACCGCTTTGGCCAGAACCTTATTTAGCGTCTGTTCGGGAAGAATAACCTCGGTCGCCTTGACCAGGGCCTCATTATTTTCATCCTCGGTCGGGCTCGCTTGATCCGAGCAATACTTTAACTCAATGATGAGGCTGATTTGGCTCGTTAGCGCAAGACATAGATCCAGACGCTCGCTTTGAGCCTTAAATCTCATAGCTGAGAGGAGCAATTGGAGAAAAACGAGGAAAGTTTTCGGATCCTTTGGCCTTTGAAAAAAATTGATTCGAGCGAATAAATCGCTGAGGATTGAGCTGACAGTTTGACCATTTCTGGTTAGGAAAGCGTTTAGCAGATTTTGGCCATAGTTTTTTAGCGTGTCTGTCGTTTCAAAATCCAGAATAACCTTGAAACAATCCTCATAGTAAGATGAAGTGATCTCATAATTAGGGAGTTTGAAGCTGTAGGAAGTGACTTTAATTGAGATACTAGTAAGAGGGATGATCTTTTCGATTTTGGATATTCTATCCACAGTCAGGTACCCACTATGGAAAAGAAGCGGCGTGGCCCGAAGCTGGCTTAATTCCGAATTTTTAACGTCCTCAGAGAGATATGATTCCAATTGTGGGTCTAGAAAATTCCAAGGCCTGGCCTTGATTAAAGAGGTCAAATAGCCAGGTCGGCTGGATTGGATCCAATAATTATCAAAAGAGTTTTTGTCAAAAAAATTCAGAATTGAATATGGATTGAGAATCCTGGAATAACCATCCCAACTATAACCATCATACCATTCATAAATTTTATCTTTCAAATCTACCAGGTTGGCTGAAGAATCAATTTCACCGGATTTTTTAAGGCGCGTAAGGGTTAGATCCAGACGGTCGGCGAAAAGAGACTCAAATTCGTTAAGGGTGAAACCGCAGATACCCGCGTATTCCGGTTCTAACGAGATGTCATTAAGGTGGTTAGGATCCGACTCCATGGAGCTTAGGGCGTATCTGGTTAGGCCAGTAACCAAGGTAAAGCTTATACATGGCGAAACTAAAGGGGCTTTAAGAATAGCTAAAAAATGTTGGAGGATATTGGCGTTGGCCTGAGCGATATTGTTGTTGTCCATATTTCGGATCACGGGAGAGTCAAATTCATCAATAAGAATTAAAACAGGTTGATTTTTCTTGAGGCAAAGAGCCTCAATAAGGAACCCGAAATAAATATCATAGGAAGCGTCTTGAACTTCGAGGTTTTCCGTGGCGGCTATGTCCCTTAGATTGTCCATAAGGCCTTGTCTCAGCATTTCTGGAGTCGTCGCGTCTATGGACAAACTTAGAAAGATGACTGGAAGCTCAGGAAAGGCGTAATCCGAGGAATCAATCCAAAGACCCTGGAATCGTTCGCGATTACCCGAGCAAAGCTCGTTAATAGTATGGAGCAAAAGGGTTTTGCCAAACCGGCGAGGCCTGGACAGAAAATAATTTTGTTTCGCGCTTTTAAGGAGTTTATAGATATATTCGGTTTTATCGGCGTATAATAAACCCTCGTCCCGAATTTGCGCGAAGGATTGATCGCCTAGAGGTAGCCTTAAGGTCATTACGGTTTCCTTATTAGTTGAGGCGTCTTTTGTTGGAGACGGTTCGCGGTTCGTTGGCCACGACAAAAATTAAAAAGGGAAAACAATTTACTTTATACGCTGAATGATTATAGCGAAATTTGAACGTAACCGCAAATTTTGAAGGTAGCTAGGGCAGGAGAAGCAAAATAATTTTTCATGGCCCCATTGTTTGTAATGGAATTTATTCTAAGAAATATAAAAATTTATGACGTTTATATGACTTTTTAACATATAATAATAAACTTAAAGTTCATTTTTAATAATATACGAAAAAGACTAATTAAAGGAATATACAAAATTAAAACAGCCTAAAAGCGTAAAAATATGTTCACGGTTTTTAGGGTAAATTTAAATTGTAATGTATATAATTATATGACATTGACCAGGGTCTGTTTAGGAGGCTTTTGAAAAATTTTTATCTTGACCAGCGTTTTTGAAGGAGGGGTTCAGGCCCACACGCGTGGAAACAACTAAATAGTAGAATGCCAAAGGCGCTATTTTCGGTTCACCCCCACACGCGTGGGGACAGCGCTTAAAAAACTCAGTATTTTCTGTACCCGAACAAGAAAAATACCCTCGAAGTCTTTGAGCGAGCAAGCCATTGATCGCCAACTCCGAATCCACCGCTTTCACGCGTCATATCTTAAGCGCCAAATCTGGCTAGACCGTAGGCTAAAGTCTTATTCCAAAAAGTCTATCACAAGCTATAGCTGAAATCAACCCAAAAAATTTATTTACTATTTTTCAAAAACCACCATATCAATCGTGTCACGACACAGGGGTCGCTTGTTCTATGGATCATAATCGTTATATTTTAGAATTTTTTTAGTTAATTTCATATGAATAAACGCGCTATACTTCTACTTCTCAAATCATATAATCCAATCAAAAACTTATGATAGCTGTAACATGAGAAAATAGACTATTTTTGGTTGCTCATTTTCCCGACTCCGGCCCCGGACAAAAAAAGACCCTCGAAATCTTCGATCGAGCGCGTCATTGATCCCCAACTCGAATCCGACCCCTCCGCGCGCTATATTTTGGAGAGATCAGTACTCACTCCAACCATCTGTTACGACTGTAGAACCTGGCTCAACGTTCTTACTGACAAAAAGGGATACGCGACGAACCGCGATCACGAAAACCCGACTTTTCTTATCCGCTCCCCTTATAGGCTTAGCCGCCTCAAGGCCGCGCGGCTCTTCCTCTTAAGACGCCAAAGCCCTTCGTTTTTTTCTAACGCTAAGGGGCTATCGTGTTAAAATATTAAATTTAAGCCAGGTGACCCGATGGAAATTAAAGCTATGTGGCCTATTTTTTTAAGCGTTCTTTTGGCCGAGCTGGGCGATAAAACCCAGGTGGCGGCCTTAACCTTCGCCGCGGGTGGGGCGGCGGGCCGGTGGGAGATTTTTCTGGCCGCGAGCTTGGCTTTGGTTCTTTCCACTTTAGTCGCGGTTTTGGCTGGGGATTTTATTAGCCAGTTCATCTCGCCTTATGTCCTGAAAATTTTGGCTGGAGTGGCTTTTATCATTATGGGCGGTTATTTTATCTACCAGGCCGTGGGGGCCAAGGCGTGCTGACCTATCGTCATGGCCCCTTAAGCGACCCTTTTCATTATATATTTAGCTCGGATCGCTGGCTGAAATCCTATGATCCGCCAGGTTCTCGCCCCATATGGGTCAATTTAGAGCCCACCAATGTCTGCCAATTGGATTGTCTTTTCTGTTCCAGACAACTATCCCAAAGGCCCTTGGGTTATTTGGATCTGGATTTGGTGGAGGGGCTTTTTGAGGAAATGGCTAAGTGGCCTGGGGCGGCTTTGCGCTTGACCGGTTGGGGAGAGCCACTTCTGCACCCGCGAATTGGGCGCTTAGTGGAGATGGTTAAAACCAAAGGCGTCAAGATCAAGATCTACACCAATGGCCTCGCCTTAACCCCAGAGCTGATGAAGCTCTTTATTGACTTGGAGGTTGACGATCTCCAGTTTTCTCTCCAGGGCCTGACTCCAGAGCAGTACGAGCAAAACCGCGTTAAGGCCAGTTTTTCGGTCTTAAAAGAAAAAATTCTTATGGCCTCAAACTTAAGAGGGGATCGACCGAGGCCATTTTTAAGCTTATTGACCTCGGTTTTGGCTGATGAGTTGGCGGAAGCCGATCCCATCGCCTTTACTCAAGAGTGGTCGCGCGTGGTGGATAAAGTGGCCGTGGATTTGACCAACCTCAATTTTGTGAGTCAAAGCCCACGCCTTAAACCCCATTTGGCTAGGCAATCGGCCAATTTGACTAGAGGTTTGTGCGTGGACGTCTTTTTGGCTTTGGAAGTGAAATATGATGGCTCCATTCAGTACTGTGGCCAGGACGCCCAAGGTTTGGCGGAACACACCATAGGCAACCTTAAAGACATGTCTTTGGCCGCGGCTTGGCTGAGTCCGGCCATGGAAGCCAAACGGGCTAGCGTGGGGCGATCTTTGGGTCACGAGCGGTTCGCGGTTTGCCGTAATTGCTATCATAACACCACTAAATATGAGCTTTTTAAAGATTTAGCCAATCAAAAGGCTGATAATGTAGACAATTTAAAGCGGGCTCAGTCAGAGATAGTTGAGGAACTCCAATGACCGCGGAGCAACGCAAAGCCGAGGCCCGAATCTTGGCCGCCACCTTAACTCTATTGGCTCGAGAAGAGGAGAGTTTGCCCAGCCCTTACGCTCTCTGGCGGACTCCTTTAACGCCCGCCGACATTAAGGACTTAGCCCTTAAGGTGGCTTCCGGGCAAGCCCGGGTGGTTTGGGTCGACGAGGCCTATCCGGCTCGCGGTCTCTTAATTGTCCAAGACCAGGCTTTGGAGTCCATCATCCTAGGCCAAAGCTCACATCGGCTCTTGGGGCCATGGTTATTTGAGCTAGATCCCTTGGAGCGCCAGAAAAAAACCGCGGCCTTAGCTCAAAAAGCCAAAGATCTGGAGCCCGGGCCAGGCTTTTTAGCCGTTAAAGCCATTCATGACCCAGCCATCATTCGCGGGTTTGGCCAAGCCGGTTTTGTGGTGGCCGAGATCAGTTCGGTCTTGTCTGGACCCATAAACCCCAAGTTATTTCCCGAGTTCGCCTTTACCAGGGGGGAGGGTTTAACTTTAAGGACGCCTCTGACCGGGGAAGGCGAGAAATGGTTAGAGGCTTTGGGGGAACTCTTTTATGATGGCCACTACTTGCATGGGCCTTTTTTGCCCCACGACTTTTCGGCTAAGTTGTGGCGAGCGGTGGCTCTCAACCATTTTTCCCGAGGCCTACCCGCTTTGTTTTTATGGGAAGAGCTCGGCCAAAGACCCGTGGCCGTCTCTTTAGCCAGCGTCAAAGGCCAGGAAGCCAGCTTAACCGCTCTCTTCGTGGCTGAGGATCGCCGGGGCGAGGGCTTGGGAGAATTGCTCATGCTAGAGACCTTACGGGAGCTTTGGCGGCAAGACTGTCAGACTTTGGCCGTGGAGACCGCTTCTTATAATCTGCCGGCTTTGGCTCTCTATCAGGGTTTAGGGCTGGCCACTCGCGCTCCTTTAATTACGCTTCATTGTCTAAAATCGTAATATGGCTTTAATATTTTTTCCGACGCTCTGGTTGGGATAGGCTCAGGTTACCTATGTCTATGGTTGATTATGATAATTACGAGGAAGAGTTTAGCGTCAAATCCACCTTGTCGCGTTGCTCTTGGGTTTTCTCCGAGCTCTTGCCTATCGTCGTGGGTTTGACTTTAATGGCCGAGGCCATCGGGTTTTTGGGCGACCTTATGGGATCCTTTGGGGGTATATTGGGTATCGCGGGGACGGTTATTGGCTTGGCCACGCAAGGCTCGATCTCTTTAGCCATTGTCAAAAATTACCAAGAGCGGGAAGTGGAGTTTAAGGAGTGCTTATCGAAGGGCGTCTGTCGGTTACCGACTTTATTGTTGGCCTGCTTATTAATATTTTTGATTGTCGTGGCCCTTTCTATCCCGGTCTCGATTATATTTGTCGTGACTAGGTCATTGTCGCTCAATTCCCTATTCATGGCCATCGTAGTCGTGGGTTTGGCGGGGTTCGCCTTTTGGCTTTTCGCCATGCTGAGCTTAACCATTCAGATCATCGTCGTGGAAGAATTGGGCGCCATTGAGGCTATGCGGCGCAGCAAAGAGCTGACCAAGGGCCACCGCGGCTCAATTATGTTTTTGTATTTCCTGATTTTCGCGCTCGTAATCGTTTTGATGTATGTGGGCTATCTAATCTTCGGGGCGATGTTTTCGCTGCCGAATTTGGCCTCGGTTGAGGGCTTTCAACAATTTGCCTTTAAATTGGACGCGGAGGGCGGCTCCATGTCCGTCATGTTCTATCTAATCATCTTCATAATCACTAGTGTCTCTCGAGTTTTCAGTAACGTCATGGGCGGGGCGATTTATTTGGAGCTTTTGATTGTTAAGGCCGATAAAGATATAGATGAAATGGCCCAGGTCTTTGAGTAAAAGAAAAAAACGATTTATTTCGGCAAACCATCTATATAGGCTTTTAGCCCACTAACTAAGCCGTCGGTCAAGAGCTCCAGATACTCCTTTTGGTTTAAGCGCTGAGCCTCCTTGGCGTTGGTGACAAACCCAATTTCCAAAAGAGCCGAGGGCACATTGACATTGACCAAGACCAAAAAGACGGCTTCTTTGACGCCCAAATCCCGGACTTTATGTTTTTGTCCTAGGCTAGCCAGGGCTCCCGAGTGGAGGGCTTTGGCCAAAACTCTCGATTCGGCCACCCGCGTGTTTTTGGCGATCAGTTCCAAAATCCCATACATCTCGGACATGGATTTATCGGAAGCGGCGTTTTCCCTGGCCGCGGTCTCCAAAGCCGAGCGATCGTCGGTAAAATTGAGGATATAGGTCTCAAAGCCTTCCACCTTGGCGATTTTATTGGCGTTGGCGTGGATGGAGATAAATAAGTCGGCTTGGTTTTCTCTAGCTAGGCGCGTTCTTCTATCCAAGGTCACAAATTTATCGGTCGAGCGAGTCATAATGACCTCTAAGCCCAAAATCCGCTGGATCTTTTCGGCTAAAATTTCGCTCGCTAGCAAGACCACCTCTTTTTCCCGGACGCCGTGGCCCGTGGCTCCCGTGTCTTTGCCGCCATGGCCGGGATCAATGGCCACCCGCCGAATTTTTAAGCCAAGTTGCCGGGCTAGGGAGCTAGCTGGCCCTTTAGCGGGCGGGGCGGCTTTTTCTTTGGGTTTGGGCGGGGGGCTGGGGGCGGCTTCGGCTTCTGGCCGAGGCAGATCCGCGCCTTCCTTGGCCACTTGGAGAGCCAAACGTTTGGGGTTTTCCAAAAACAAAGGCCGGTAAGGATAGGCTTGGGGCAGATCGGCGACCACCCGGACAGTATCATTGGTTAATTGATTGGCTTTGACTAGTTTGACCAGATCCGTGGACTGGCTTAAGCGGGCTTTAAATTTCGGGGAAAACCGGGCCCCTTTAAAATCCGCGTAGACCCGGAAATGGCCCCCGGAGCCCTTGGGCGGAATGAGGTTATACACATAAGGGGTCACCTGATCCACATAGATGAGGACTTCTTGGTAAGGCCCATAATCGACTAGCTCTAGGCCATAAACCTGGGCCAAGCCGTCCGCGCGGGGTTTGGGAAAGGCGGGCGGATTTATAATGATTGGGCGCGGGGTTTTAGGCAACGCTTCTTTAGGCGCGGGTTTGGGTTGAGCGGGAGCTTTTTCGGGTTTAATAGGGGTTTCCGCCCGCTTAGCCGGGGGGCTAGCTTTTTCCGGCTCGGGCGGAGGAGTTCGGCCAGGCCGCAAAGAAGCCAATAAAGCGCGAGCGGCCCCAGTCTCCAAACTCCGGGGATGATTGAGCTCCACTTTCATTAATTCGCGGTAAGCCTCATCGGGTTTATTTTCCGCGATGAGAGCCCGGCCCACCAAAACTTGGGCCCCCGGAGCCGTCTCGCAACGCGGGCAATCGCGAATGGCTCGCCGGGCTAGGGTTTGGGTTTGGCGGGCGTCTTCGGGTTGGCCAAAACGCTCGTAGCTGAGCCAAGCCAATTCCGCGCCCATAAAGCGGGCTTTGGCCGCGAACTCGGCCTTGGGCTGGGCTTTGGCCGCGGTCGCGAACTCGGCGATTAAAGCCAGCCAATCCGCTCTTTTTTGGCTCGAGGCTTTCTGCAAAAAGGCCGCTCGCGCCGCCTGGGCGCGAGCCAATTCCCCCGCCGCCTCGAGGGGAGCGCTCAGCCAAAAGAGCCAAGCCGCTAGGCTAGCCAATAACCGGAAAGCTAGGCCAGGGGTCAAAGGGTCATCTCTTGGGCTCGGGCCTTTAACTCCGTTAAAAGATTAAAAGCCTCCAAAGGGGTAAATTCCTCTAGCTTCAATTGGCTGATCTCCCTCACTAAGGCCTGGGGTGGGTCGTCTTTTAAGCCGGCCTCGGCCAAAAGATCCCGGGGGGCTTGAGCGGGCCGCACCAAGAGCCGCTTCTGCCGGGTCAGATCGGCTAAAACCTCTCCGGCCCGGCGAATGACCCGATCCGGTAGCCCAGCCAAAGCGGCCACCACTAAGCCATAACTGCGCGAAGCCCCGCCTGGGGTTAAGCGGCGTAAAAAGATAATGCCTTGCCCCAATTTTTTGACCGCGACATTGTAATTGCGCGTTAAGGGCTTGGTTCGGGCCAAATCCACCAGCTCGTGATAATGGGTCGCGAATAAGGTCGGGACTCCGCGCTGGCCCAGATCGTGCAAACTCTCGGCCACGGCCCAGGCGATGGCTAAGCCGTCAAAGGTGGAAGTGCCTCGGCCCACCTCGTCCAAGATAACCAAGCTCCGAGGCGAGGCTTTGCGCAAGATCCGGGCCGTCTCGCTCATTTCCACCATAAAAGTCGATTGGCCGCGAGCCAAATCATCCGAGGCCCCCACCCGGGTAAAGACCTGGTCGCGCATGGACAAAAGGGCTTTTTCGGCCGGCACGAAGGAGCCCATCTGATTTAAGATAACAATTAGGGCGGTTTGTCTTAAAATAGTGGATTTGCCAGCCATATTGGGGCCAGTTATAATTAACAATCTCTCCCAAGGGTTTAAAAGCGTGTCATTGGCCACAAAGGTCTCGCCCGGCGGCAGGGCGGCTTCCACCACGGGATGGCGACCGCCTTTGATGTCTAAGATATCGTCGTCGGTGAGCTCGGGCCTCACCCACGAGCGCTCCAAAGCCGTCACGGCCAAAGCCGCCAGAGCGTCAATGGCGGCTAAGTTGGCCGCCAATTGTTTTATTTGGGGAGCTTGGCGGGCCACGAGGCTTTTGAGGCGCTCGAGGATCCTATTTTCTAAAGTCTGCCTTTTTTCCCCAGCCGTAACAATTTTTTCTTCCCACTCTTTTAATTCCGCCGTCACGTACCTTTCGCCGCCGGCGATGGTCTGTTTGCGGATCCATTCGGGCGGAACCGAAGTCAAATTGGATTTGGTGACTTCTAAATAATAACCGAAAACCTTGTTAAATCCGACTTTGAGATTATTGATGCCCGTGCGGCCTCGCTCTTGGGCTTCTATGGCCGCGACCCGTTTTTTGCCGCCGCTCTCCAAATCCCTTAGTTCGTCCAGTTTGGGCGACAAACCGGGTCTAACGATTTGGCTAGCCCCCGGAATCAAGGGGCTATCGACCAAAGAAGCCTCTAGCCGGGCCAAGATCTGGGGGCAAGTCTCCAGGTTTTGGGCTAATTCGCGGAGAAGCGGGGCCGGGTTATCTAATAGTAGCTCTTTTATGGGCGCGGCTTGGCTTAGGGTGGTGCGGACGGCCACCAGATCCCGAACGGAGCCGCGGCCCAAAGTTAAGCGGCTTAAAGCTCTTTCTAGATCGAGAGCCCTTTTTAAAAGCTCCAGCAGTTTTTCGCGTTTTAAGCCATCCGCGACCAAGCTAGCCACGGCCTCATGGCGAGCGCTCACTTGGGAGCGGTTCCTGAGCGGTTTTAAGAGCCAATCTTTTAATAAGCGGCCACCCATGGGCGTTACGTGCCGCGATATGAGCTTTAAAACGGTGTGATTGGGGCTATTGTCCTTTAAAGAGCGGGTCAATTCCAGATTGCGGATGGCCGCTTCGTCTAAACCCAGATAAGGATTGGCCCAGAGCCTTCGGGGAGGAGCCAGGTAGCTTAAATCCGACCTAGAATCCGTCCCAGAACCCGTCCCAGAATCCGCCTTGGGACTCAAAGAGAGAGCGTAACCCAAAGCCACCGAGCCCACGGCCAAAACCAAGGGGCTATCCACGGGATCGGGCTGAAAATCCTCCCCAAAAACCCGGCGCCAATTGGCTAAAGAGGCGCTAGGGACAAAGGCCGCGTCGGGCCAAATAGTCTGAAAGACGCCCAAAGCCTCGGCTAGGCTTTGGAGCTCAGGGCTCGCGCTCTGGGGAATAATGAGCTCCGCCGGCTCCAAAGCCGTTAATTCCGACCACAGATCCTCGGCGCTCGGCCATTGGCCGAGGATAAAGTCGCCCGTGGAAACTTCCAAGGCCGCCAAAGCGAAAGCTTTGGCGCTAGGCTCATGATTTAAGGCCACTAAATACCGGGCCCTATTTTCGCCGTCCGGGGGCAAAATAGTGGCCGGCGTCACCACCCGGCTAACCACTCTTTCGGCTAAGCCTTTGGTGGGCGTGGGGCCAATCTGATCGCAAACCGCCACTTTATGGCCCATTTGGACTAAACGGGCGATATAAGTTTCCCCAGCCGAGAGAGGCACTCCACACAAGGGGACTGGGGCGCCCTCGAGTTTTTGGCGGCTAGTTAAGGTCAGCTCCAACAAAGGCGCGGCTAAGGTGGCGTCCTCAAAGAAGAGCTCGTAAAAGTCGCCCACCTGAAAAAATAAAATAGTCTCCGGGTGGGCTTCCTTAATGGCTAGCCACTGTTTGAGGGCGGGCGTCAGGCCCAGAGTCGTCTGGCGGCTCAAAAGCGCCCTACCAGTTGGTCATAGGTGGCCCGGATATGCTCGGGAATGACCCGCGTCTCGGCTAAGACGGTCATGAAATTGGTGTCGCCCGACCAACGCGGGGCGATATGGAAATGGAGGTGATCGGCGAGACCCGCGCCGGCCACTAAACCTTGGTTGATCCCGAGGTTATAGCCCTGGGGAGCCAGGACTTGATCCAAGATCAAGGTGGTTTTGGCGGCTAGGTTTATGAGAGAGACTCTTTCTTCTTCCGTGGCCAAAGCCAAAGAAGCCACATGGCGCCGGGGAGCCACCATAAGATGGGCGTTATTGTAGGGATAAAGGTTCATGATGACTAGGCTTAGGGCGTCGCTATAAAGAACCAAGCGTTCTGGATCGGGGCCCAGATGGTCAGGCGGCAGGCAAAAAAAACAATCGGGTTTTTTGGGGCCTAAAATGTAATCCATGCGCCAGGGCGCCCAGAGCGTGTCCGACAAAATGGCTCTCCTTTTGGTCAAGCGACCAAAAATAGACTATAATTTGACTATAGTTAATCTTTAGTAGGGAACTAGTAGGGAACGCGGGAACTAGCGAACCTGTTCCCTATAGATATACATGAGGTCATATTATATGACAAAAAACCTTTTTTGTAAAGATAAGTTAGACCAAGTCAGCCCCCTAAAACCCCCAAGGGGCCAGGCTTTGGCGGCGCGAAAAGACCGGCGAAGCCCTAGTTTTTAGGAGCCAATTTTTTTGGGCCGTTTGCGCTAAAGGGGTCTTTTGGTTAAGCTAGGAAAAATCAGCTTTTTTTCAGGAGAGACCTATGCCTAAAAGCCAAAAATCTTTCTTAGCGCCGAAACTTTATTTTTGGGCCATCATGGGGCTCATGATGGCGGCTCTGGTTTTGGGATTTTTCAGCCCTCAAGCGGGCTTGGCCCAGGGCGCCCAGAGCCAAGCCCAGGATTGGGCCGCGGCTGATTTTAAAGATGGGGATATCCTCCTCCAGGCGGTCGACACCTTCCAAACCCTGGCTTTGACCTTGGCCACGGGCTCTCAATACACCCATACGGGCGTCGTTTATTGGCGAGATGGCCAGGTTTTTGTTTACGAGGCCCTGGCCAATGTCACCTTAACGCCCATGGCGGTTTTTGTGGCCAGAGCCAAAGGCGATCTACTCCAGTATCGCTTAAAAGACCCTAGCCTCATAACCGGCCAGGCTTTGGCCAAGATGATCGAAGTTGGGAATGTTTTTGATGGCAAGCCTTATGATTTTAAGTTTTTATGGTCTGATGAGCAAATTTATTGCTCAGAGCTGGTTTATAAGATCTACCAAAGGGGTTTAGGCTTGGAGCTTGTGCCCTTAAGGCCTTTTAAAGACTATGATTTGACCCATCCCGTCGTTAAAGCCTTAATCGAAAAGCGTTTTGGCCAAAATCCGCCCTTAGGGGAATTGGCCGTGGCCCCGGCGGATTTTTTGAATAGCCCTTATCTGACTTTGGCGGGCCGGATTAAAGGGGGCCAGAATCCTTAAGCGTTTTTTGGTTTTTGGGGTTAAGCGGCTAAAGATAGTCCTTTCTAGTTGGATCAAATCTTAAAAAAAAGTTTGCCTTTTGGTTTTCTAAGCGCTATTTTAGACGTAATGTTTTTGGGCTAAATAAAGCTCTGGGCCCTAGAGCCGAGGGCGGGTTTTGATCGCGCGTTTGTTTTTTGGCCTTTTTATATCCTTTTTTATATCTTTTTTATGGCCTCTTAAGTTTTACTAAGGAAAACTATATATGCTTTGGTCGAAAAACCTGGAAACGGGTATACCTAAGATTGATGAGCAGCACAAAGAGCTTTTCCGTCAGGCTGACTTTCTGGTGGATAGCTCCAAGAGCGATAAGGTTGAGGTCACTTTAAACTTTCTGAAGGATTACGTCTCCAAGCATTTTTCCGATGAGGAGGCTTACCAACGGGGCAGTCAGTATCCCAAGTATGAGGATCATAGAAAGCTCCACGTGGAATTCGCGGCTATCTTTAAAAAGAAGCTGGAAGAGTATAAGCAAGCCACCAACAAGACCTCCGTCCTTTTAGGCATCAACTCCATCGTCGTCAATTGGCTCAAGGAACACATCATGCGCCATGACCGGGAGTTCGCGGCCTTTTATCTCCAGAAGAAAAACTAAGCGTGAGCCAACCCATCGCCTTACAAGCCCCAGTGGCTTTGGAGACCCTCAAAACCCTGGCCGCGGGTCAGGAAGTGGCTCTTTTTGGCCAAGTTTACGCGGCCAGAGACATGGCTCATCGTTTTTTGGCCGATTTAATTAAGTCTGGCCAAGAGCTCCCCTTTGAGCTCGAGGGGCAAATTATTTATTATACCGGCCCCTCCCCGGCTCCGCCGGGTTTGGTCATTGGGGCGGCGGGCCCGACCACGAGCGGGCGGATGGATCTCTTTACGCCCACTTTATTGTCCAAAGGGGTGCGCGTCTTGGTCGGCAAAGGTCGCCGGAGCCCAGAGGTCAAAGAGGCTCTTCTGAAACATGGGGCCGTTTATCTGGCCGCCGTGGGCGGCGCGGGGGCTTTTTATGGCCAAAAAATCACCGCCGCCCAAACTCTGGCCTGGCCGGAACTGGGGCCTGAGGCCTTATTGCGCTTAACGGTGGAAGCCATGCCGGCCGTGGTCATTAATGACCTGGCCGGTCAAGATCTTTATGAGAGTGGCCCAGCCGCCTGGCGGCTTTAGGGTTTTTTTAATTTTTAGGAGGCCTAAATGCGTTTGACTGGCTCGGTCAAAAAACAAAAAATTTTGTTAAGCGATCTGGAAAAATTGGCCAAAAAAGTGGGTTTGAAGGTCTCCACGGGCAAACTCCTCTACGCCGGTTTAAAACTCAAAAGCGGCCAGTGTTCTTTTCGCCAAGAACCCTGGCTCATAGTTGACCGCACCCAACCCTTTGAGGAGCAAGTGGAGCTTTTTCGGCAAGCTTTGACGCGCCTGGATTTGCCGCAAATGGAGATCCCGGATAATCTCAAAGATCTTTTGGGTTATTCCGTCAGCCCTTTAAGGCCTTAGGCCACGGTT
Organism: Deltaproteobacteria bacterium; assembly: GCA_031270705.1. Taxonomy (GTDB): domain Bacteria; phylum Desulfobacterota; class Desulfarculia; order Adiutricales; family Adiutricaceae; genus JAIROO01. The sequence goes on along the minus strand of JAISWW010000078.1, from coordinate 538 downwards.
TCTTTCCCTAAGGGCGGGTTTTTTTCGTCCGGAACCGTTTTTGTTTGGCCCGCTGGAGATGAATTCGCGCCTCTGACCCTTAGCGCCTATAATTATATAGTGGCGCTGGCTAGCCAAATCCCCAAAAAGCCTTAAAACTAAAAATTAGCTAGGTTTTTTGGCTCTTCTCAAAAGACTATTTACTCAAAAGTCCTTAATCATAAAATAGATATTTTTTCTTTTATAAATTATATGATATAATTTATTTATATTTCTTTTTATAGATAAATAGTTAAAATAGACGCGGCTTCGGGCCGAAAACGCGCTACTCAGGGAAGAAGTTTTCTCTGGGCGGGCTAAGGCTTAAAAACTCCAGATCTAGCTTTATCCCGTCTTTATAGTTTGGCCTTAAGGCTAGGAAAATTTTTTTAAGGGCTTTTGAGGGCTTTTGAGCGTTTTTTTAGTTGGCTCAATTTATGTTATGATGACCCATGATTTTTCGCGCGTTCCTCCCCCTGCCTAGGTCATGATGGATAAAAGACCTTAGGTTTAGCGGGGT
>JAISWW010000041.1 GCA_031270705.1 Deltaproteobacteria bacterium | reverse complement strand
AGCCTATAATCAAGCCTAGGATCAAAAAGCCTAATGAGCCAAAAGAGCTAGCCGGCTATTTATGACTGCGACAAACCCACGATAACATCGTTTCTAAGCCTAAAGATTAAGGTTCTAGCCGGAATAAGTTGTTGAGGGCGACCCTCTTCGTGAATGTAGAAGTTAATCGTTGAGCCGTCCTCGGCCGAGACTCTAATAGTCTCCCCACTTGAACCCCGTTTGATAATCAAGCCCCGGTTAGTTTCCAAGCTAGCTCGACTGGTTCTATTAAAATAGATAAAAAGATCCAGATCCGCGTTCCGAGAGCTCGGCTGATCATAATTCGGGGATTGGGCCGGTCTTTTGGCGACCGGCGGCGGGGCGGAATCGCGTGGCCTCTGATCCCGACTTTGGGCTCGACTAGGCCGATCATCGCGCTGACTTCTCCGGCTATCGCGCCGATCGTCATCGCGGTAGTCGCGATTTCTGGATCTAGAGCGCCGATCATCGTCATAGTAGTCGTCATCGTCGTCATAAGGGGCGTCTGGCACCGGATATTGATGCCGGTTCCCATACTCGTCATAATCGCTGGGATCTGGGGTGCGGGTCACTCGATAATCGGGGGGCAAACGATGGTCGCCCACTTCACAGCCAACCAAAAGAGCGACCAAGGCTACGGCCCCGGCTAGCGAAACTATTTTCCCTATCATCTAAAACTCCTTGCCAACAATCTAACCAATTGCGCTTAATTTACCCAATATTTAAACGCGAGTCAAGTTTTTAAGCCACCCCGCTGGCCTAGCTCCACTTTTTTAAAAATCCTCCCCTTAGCTCTCTTATTTAGTCGCTCACTCGTTTTGGGGGATTAAGCTCTTTTTTTTCTTTAGCTCGTCTCATGTTTCTGGTATAATTGTTGAACTTTTAGAAACTGTCTAAAATTCGACCTCTAAAAAATCGAGGCTTTTTTGTTTTTTCCCTGGAACCCCAAAATTTTCTTTATAAGTTTGGTCTGCCTAGTCGGCGCTTGGGCGGCTTCTTTTGACCTAGCCAGGGCCGAAACTTCAGAAAGGCGCCTGGCGATTTTAGCGGGCTTGGAAGAAACGCCCAAAGGCTGGCCTGGCTTTTTAGCTAGCCTCCCCGAGGCGCTAGGCCCTAGGATTAACTCCAGCCCGAGACTCTCCTTTAGCCCCGAGGCTCAAGGCGTTTTAGCCGCCAATCGCTTAACCATGGCTCTCCCCGATGGCCAGCTCTTAGGGGCTCTCCCTGGGGTGGCCATGATTACCCGGGTCTTGGAGGAGCGCACGCCTTATCTTTTGGAAGAATTTACGCCCATTATTTTGGCGCCTGGCGAGCCTTACGCTCTTTTAGCCTCCAATAAAGCGAATTTTAAGCGTTTAAATGAAGCCAATCTAACCACCTTAACTTTTTATCACGCTGGCCTTGAGCCCATTGGGATGGGCGACCTTTTGGCTCTCTCCGTCTTTAAGGAGATGGGCGCCCAACCCCAATTAACTAAGGTGGAGACCTTAACCCCCAATTACACTCTCTCGGATCCGCGGGCCCTCGTGGCTTGGCCCTTACGGTTAGCGACGGATCTGGGCCCAGAGATCAAAATTGTGGCCGTCTTAACGGACTCTTACGCTGGCCCCTGCGCCCCGCCTAACCTGGATCTGGCTTCTCAAGGTCTCAAAAGCCCTCTCCATGACTATTTTGGTTTTTATTTTCCCCCGAAAACCATCCAAGCGGAAACGGAGCTCTTAGGCCAAGCCTTAACCGAGATTTTGGCTTCCCCTAAGGCTTTGGCCGAAGCCCAAAACAATTGTCTGGCCCAGGTCAATGGCTCCCTGGCTTACCCCACGAGCGAAGCTATGGATCTTTTAAGCCAAGAGCTAACCGCCCAGACTGAGTTCCTGAAAACCCTATCGCTCCCTCATGAATAGTCAACCCGCCCCCGAGCGCGCCTTTCAGATTATTAAAGAAAACGGTCAATTACGTTTAATTGGTCAGCTAAACGCGCGAGTTAAACCTAAAACCTGGGATTTCTTATTACATATCAGCCCACGCGACCAATTGCGTTGGGAAATGAGCGAACTCACGGCTTTAGATTTAAATGGGGCCTCCCAACTCATCTGGGCCATGGAAACGGCCAAAGCCAAAGGAGCGAGCCTCACCCTCGGCCCCATGCCCGCCGAATTTGAGCCTATCTGGAACTTAGCCCAAGACACCCTCGGCCAAGGCGCCAAATACCCTAAACCCAAAAAACCCACCCTTTTAGAGGAAACTGGCGAGACCATGTCGGCGGTTTGGAGCGATTTAAAGGGTTTATTAGGTTTTTTAGGGGAATTAATTAGCCATGGGACGCGCCTCATCCGGGCTCCCTGGACGGGTCGCTGGGCCCTGGTCACCAACATTATGGAAACAGCCGTGGTCAATTCCCTGCCCGTCACGGCTTTGGTGGCTTTTCTGGTGGGTTTGATCCTAGCCTTTCAATCGGCTATGTTCATGAAAATGTTTGGCGTGGAGATTTTTGTGGCGGATCTGGTGGGGTTGGCCATGATCCGGGAACTGGGCGCCTTGATGACGGCCATTGTCCTAACGGGGCGTACTGGCTCAGCCTTTTCCGCGGAACTGGGCTCCATGAAAACCAACCAGGAGATCGACGCCTTTATCACTTTGGGGTTGAGCCCGGTTCGCGATCTGGCCATGCCCAGGGTTTTGGCTTTGACCCTGGCCACCCCTCTTTTAACGGTCTTAGCCGATTTAGCCGGTCTCATTGGCGGCAATTTGGTCATGATCTCCATGGGTTTTCCGGTCAGGGTTTTCTGGGACGAGCTCTCCCAACACATCGACGCCTCGGATATCTCCACCGGAATTTTTAAAGCCTTTGTTTTTGGCTTTACCGTGGCCGCCATTGGTTGCCAGAGAGGCCTAGCCGCTGGGGATGGCCCGGAGGCCGTGGGCCAATCAACGACCAAGGGCGTTGTGACCAACATTATATTTGTGGCCTTTTTGGATAGCCTTTTCGCGGTGGTGTTTTATGTTCTCAACTGGTAGCTCCCGGCCCAAAGAGCCGCTGGTCGCGGAAAATCTCACCGTCGCCTACCCCGGAGCCCCGCCCTTGCTAGAGCATATCTCCTTTACGGCTCATCCGGGGGAGATTATTGGGATTTTAGGGCCTAGCGGCTGCGGCAAAAGCACCCTTTTGCGTCATTTGGTCGGCCTAGAAAGACCCAATAAAGGCCGAGTTTTTATTTTTGGCGAGGATCTGTGGGAAAATGATGGCCAAAACCAGGATATCATTCGCCGAAAATTTGGCATGATGTATCAAAGCGGCGCTTTGTTTGGCGATTTGGATCTCTTGGAAAACGTCTCTTTGCCCCTCAAAGAGTTTACCGCTTTGCCTAAAGGGGCCATTGAGACCATCGCCCGGCTCAAGTTGGCTTTGGTTGGCTTAAACGGCTTTGAGAGAGCCTCCCCGGCCACTTTGTCCGGCGGCATGCGCAAAAGAGCGGCCATCGCCAGAGCCATGGCTTTGGATCCGCGCTTAATCTTTTTGGATGAGCCCTCGGCGGGTTTGGATCCCATTACCTCCTCGGAATTGGATAAACTCATCCTCACCTTGGCCAAAAATCTCTCCATCGCCTTTGTGGTGGTCACCCACGAGCTCCGGAGCGTCATGTCCATGGTCGACCGAGCCATCCTCTTGGACAAAAAAACCAAAGGCGTGACCGATTATGGAACGCCGGCTTATTTGGCCACCCGCTCCCTCAATCCGGCCACCAGCGCTTTTTTCTTGCGTCAGGAGCCGCCTCCGGCTCAAGACGCTGACGAATCTTAGGAAGAGAATAGGCAAAGAGAATTAGGGAAAAAAAATGAGCAAAGAAACCAATTATTTTAAAATCGGCTTATTTACCATCTCGGCCTTTCTCGTCCTCGCCGCCGGAGTCATCTTTTTTGGGCTCTCTTCGGCGTTTAGGCCCACTCTGCGGTGCGTGACCTTTTTCGATCACTCGGTGCAAGGCCTCTCGGTGGGGGCCCCGGTCAATTTCCGGGGTTTTAAGGTCGGCCAGGTTTCCACCATCGGTTTGCCCGGTTTGTCGGGCACCAGCGGCCAAAAAATGGTGGAAGTGGATTTTTTTCTTTTCCCGGCTCTTTTGTCGGGCAACGAAAATACCTCGGTCATAGAGGCCCGCCGTTATTTAGAGGCCGAAATTGATCAAGGCTTAAGGGTCTACTTAACTTTCCAAGGCGTCTCTGGGGTCAGCTTTTTGGATTTAGACTATCAGCCCGAAATCGATCGCGGGCCCAAAACCCACCCGCGCTTTAAAACGACCTTATTAATGATCCCCAACGCCCCAGGCACGGTCATGGAAATCAGCGAATCCTTTAGCCGCATTGTCCGGAGCTTTCGGGCCGTGGATTTTGATCGCTTAGGGCAAAAACTAGATCTGACCTTAACCAATTTTAGCCTTTTGGCCGCCACCTTAAACGATAAAACCAGCCAAGTCTCCGATGATTTGCGCTTAACATTACAAACGCTCCAAGCGACGGGGGCCAATATTAACAAACTGACCGAAAACCTCACCAGCCAGACCGATGATTTAAATATCCAGGCCCGTCTGGACGAGCTAGGCGAAACTTTGCGCAAAGCCAAGGCCGTCCTCGCTCGAACCGACCAGATGCTGAAAAACTCCCAAGACAGTTTGCGCCCAGTTCTTGATAATTTTAAAACCATGACCGACAATTTACGCGATTTTTCGGAGACGGCCAAGCGCTATCCCAGCCAAATCATCTTCGGCCAACCCCCTAAAGAGGTTCATCCCCGATGACGTTCCGGCCTTTTGCTCATCTATTCGTTAACTTATTTGGCGTCGCTAAAAAAGGCTACCCGCCTTTGGCTCCCTTTTTTTTAGCCATCATATTGCTTGGTTGTGGCCTCGGTAAACCTTATCCGGCCATCAACACCTTTAATATCGAGCCCCCCAAGGTTCCGGCCTTGACCGCTAAATCGGCTCGGCCCTTGGTGATCTTAGTCAATCAACTCGGGGTGGCCGCGGCTTATGACAACAAAAAACTCATCTACAAAACCCGCGATGGCCAGATGGTCGAGGATTTTTACAATGAGTTGGTGGCCCCGCCCAGTAGGCTTTTGGCCGATAGCCAAGCCATTTATCTCGACCGGGCCCTCCCTTTCGCGCAAGTGGTCAGGATCCATGGCCAAAAAGGGGCGGATTTTATTTTGGAAGGCTATTTGGCCCAAATGCTGGGCGACTTTAGCCAAGAGCCGCCCGTGGCCCGAATCTCCTTAGCCGTGACCTTTAACGACACGCGGCGCGACAAAGCCCAGATCTTATTGGCCAAAACTTATGAGGTTGAGGTGGCCTTTGACTCGCCCAAAGATCGCCCGGCCCCAGAGTTTATCCAAGCCTTAAACCAAGCCTGGTCGGAAATCTTAGTCTCTTTGACGGAAGATTTGACGGCCTGGCGCCAGACCCAGAAAAAACCCTAAAGCCCCGTGACTCCCGTAAAACCGGCCAAAGGTCTCTTGGTTTTGGCCCTAGGACTCCTCGTCCTAGGCGGGGCTGGCTTTTTGCTGGCGCCCCAATACCCTGGCTTTGGCCTCTTGCCCATGGTTTTGGCGGGGATCATTTTATTGGCTCGCGGCCCCAGCCGCTTAAAGGCCGATTTACAATCTTTAGCGGAACCCCAAATCGCCCGGCGCCTCCGAATTGGCCTTAAATTATTACTCGCTTTGGCTATCGTGGTGGCTTTTGGCTCTTTGACCAGACTCCCTATTTATAATCTTGGGCCGACCAAAAATTTGACCCTCAGCCCCAGCGAGCTGAAAATAATAGAACAGCTCCCCGCTGACGTCGAAATTGAGGCCTTCTTATCCCAGCTGGGGGAAATTCGTTTTGGGCCATTACTCGCCCTTTACGAGCGCTCGCCCAAAATAACGGTCAAAAAAAGCCATGGCCCAGGCCGAGCCGAACAATCCGGCTCTGGCTTCCAATTGGCCTTGCCAGATCGGGCCATAATTAGAGCCGGGCCCTATATTGAGACGGTCAGCCCCTTAAGCCAGTTAGGCTTAAAAGCGGCCTTTTTCCGGATAGTCGCGCCCAGCCGGCTAGTCTATAATTTAATTGGCGATGGGCAAAAGTCGGTTCAAGACCAAAGCTCTTTGGGTTTATCTCAATGGTCATCTTGGCTGGATCGCCAGAAGATCTTTTTGCGCGATCACGTTTGGGCCCCCAACTCGCCTTTGCCCCAAGGCGGCTCGGCTTTGATCTTAGCTGGCCCCAAAGTCGATCTCTTGGACGTGAAAAACACGGCTTTGCTCCAATACCTGGCCCAAGGAGGACGCCTTTTGGTGATGCGCGATCCCTTGGCCAAAGGTTTAGCGGCTGAGGCTTTTGAGGATCTAGGCTTAAGTCTAGCCGAAGGCTTAGTGGTGGATCCTGAGACAGCCTGGGCGGGGACTAACGATCTTTTTCCGGTCAGCCATGATTTTCCGGCCCACCCGGCCACCCTCGGCTTAAGGCAACCCGTGGTTTGGCCCATGGCCGGAGCGATTTTGACCGCGCCTGGCTTTAACGAAAAACCCAAAGACCCCGATAATCCTTTGTCCAGCCACACTTGGGCCGTGGCTCAAAGTTCCCCGGAATCATTTTTGGAAACGGATCTGGAGCAATTAGCCCAAAGAAAACCCGCTCTCAATCCCGAGACCGACTTAAAAGGGCCTTTGACTTTAGCCACGGCCACCACCTTGGCCCAGGGCGGGCGCTTGGCTTTGGTGGCTGATTCCGATCTGGCCGCCAACCTTTTTATCGCTAACCCCGGCAATTTGGCTTTTATGGATAGCCTCATCCACTGGCTCTTGGGCGCCGAAGACGATTTGGCCCCCCGAGCCGAGAGCTCTTTTTTTTATCTGACCCAAACCCGCGCCCGGATCATGTTTTGGCTACCGGTCGTCGTTTGGCCCATCTTAATGACTTTGCTTTGGGCGCTTTTTTATCGGCGTAGGCGAGCCGCCTAAAGAAAAGGCCAGAAAAAAGCCCCGCGCTTTTGGGAGCAAAAGCGCGAGGCTAATTATGGCCTTAAACCAAAGACCTTTTTCAGGAATTCGTCTTGAGACCTTGGGGATCTATCGTTTTAATTTTCCCCTTTGTAATTCTTCCCTTTTTAATTCTCCCCTGTTTCCTCTTTTTGCTCTTCCGCGTCGCGGGCCCGATCTTTCTCGATTTTTTGGGTCATTTCCTCCAGAGGCGGATCCGGATATTGGGCTTTAATCCGGTTGAGCTGGGGTTTTATGGCCATAAAGGACTCCACGACCTGGGGATCAAAATGACGACCGCTTTCCTGCTCAATGATCTGGAGAGCCAAGGTTTGATCAAAGGCTTTTTTGTAGGTTCGATAGTTGGACAAGGCGTCATAAACGTCGGCCACGGCCACAATCCGGCCAAACAAAGAGATCTCCTCGCCTTTTTTGCCCTGAATAAGTTTGGGCATTTCGTCTGAACCCGCGGCTCGGCCAGGATAGCCTTGGCCATCCCAACGCTCATGGTGATCTAGGATGATCGAGCGAATGATCTCGTCCAAAGGCGTAAAAGCGTCCCCATACATTTTGGCCCCGGCGATGACGTGATTTTCCATGAGGATCCGCTCCTTGGGATCCAAGCGGCCAGGTTTGGTTAAGACTCTTTTGGGGACATAGATTTTCCCCACATCGTGGAGCATGGCCGCCAAAGGCAAAAGGTTCAAGGCTCTGAGCCGAGTTTCCTCCTTGACGCCATGTTTTTTTGACCAATGGTCATAGATGGCCGTGGCGATGGTGGCTACGCGCGTGGCGTGGGCCCTGGTCTCTAAGGGATCTTGCGAGGAGATGATTTCCACGTTATGGGTGATGGCCGAGCCCATGGTTAAGGACTTTTCAATGGCCTGAGCCGCGAAATCGCCAAAAAAGGTTAAGATGCGCTCGTCCTCGTCCGAAAAACAAGTCAATAACCCGTCGTCGCCCAAGGGGTTTATGAGCTGCAAGACCCCTAAGGGGTCGCTACCGGAGGTGGACAGCGGCAAGGTCATAATGGCCTGACAGACATAGGAGGACTCGCTGTCAAAACCGGTAAAATGTTGATAAGGGGCTTCGGGATGGATGCTACTGGTGTCGTTTATGGTTAAAGGCCGCCGCTCCAAGGCCACGTAACCGGCCAAGGTCGACCGATTTATTTCAATGTCGCGGTTAAAAAAAGGCAAATCCGAAGGATCATTGACGATCCTATCCAGATAATCGTTTTGGCTTTGGGCGAAGACCAAGCGGCCCGCGCGAGCCAAATAGATCGTGCCAGCCTCGCATTTGGTCAAAGCCCGGGCTGAGGCTAAGATCTTTTCCAAGAGCTGGGCCAGATCAAAGACATTATTAAAATTGGAGACCAAACGGCCTACTTCGTTGAGCCGGTCAACCTGGTTTTTAGCTAGGCTTTCTAGGCTCATCCTCTCCAAAAACTGTCCCCAAAAAAAGATTCTCGACATAAAAAAACCTAAATTATTGACCAGCGATGGCCGAGTGAACCGCGCCCGCGATATCTTCAAGGGTGTAAGGCTTGGCCAGAAAATGTCTGGCGCCTAGGGCCTGGGCTTTTTTGACTTCCTCGCCCTCGGCCATGCCGCTGGCGATAATGGCTTTTTGCCCAGGTCGAATGGCCAGGATGGCCTCATAGGTCTGTCGACCGTTCCAGCCTGGCGGCATAATCATATCCAAGACCACCAAATCGGCCTCATTATCCCGCAAATACTCCAGCGCCTCCTCGCCCGAGGCCACCGAGTGGGTCTCATAGCCCAAGGTTTTGAGCATCTTCTGGGCGAGCTTACGTTGGATGTCCACGTCATCGACCACTAAGACCTTCTGGCCCTGGCCGCGATATTCCTCAAAAGTTTTCGGGGTCGCGGGCTTGGTGATGGTGGCGATGGGTAGCCAAACCCGAAACTCCGCGCCCTTGGGCCAGGTCTTTAACTCCACGGCCCCGCCATGCTCCCGGGCGATGAGGGAGACCACGGCCAAACCCAAACCGCCATTGGCTTTTTGAGAATAAAAAGGCTCAAAAATCCGCGAGGCCTCGTTCTCGGGCACGCCCGGCCCATTGTCCTTAATGGCGATGACGGCGAATTGGCCGGGCTGAAAATTGTCGATCCCCTCAAAAGGCTCTTTGAGATAGGCTTGATCGGTCGAGATGGTGACTAACCCTGGCTCTGAAGGTGACTGATGGCCTCTTGGATCGCCAGAGACCGCCTCTATCGCGTTTTCCAGAATATTATGGATCACTTTCTTCAGATGCGACTCGGAGCCCATGACCTCCACGCCCGCCGGCGATAACCGCGTCTCCAGCCGGACAGGCGGCTGGCGCCTGGTCAATAAGCTTTGAATATCGTCTAAAGCCAAAACTCCTCTGACCAAATCATTGATATCGACTCTAGCCTGAACGCTGGCCAAGCCTTTGGTCATGGTCAAGAGATCGCTCACCACCGCCGCCGCTCTTAAGCCCGCTTCCCGGGTCTCTTGGGCCAATTCCCTTTGACTCTCGGTGAGGCTAGGATCTCTAAGCAATAATTCCGGGTAACCCACCAAACCCGACAAGATGTTATTCAGCTCGTGGGCCACCTGAGCGGCCATGAGGCCCATGCCTTCCATTCTTTGGGAGCGGGCCAGTTTTTCTTGGAGCCGCGACCTTTCGTTTTCCGATTTCTTTAGAGCCGTAATGTCCACGTAAACGGACAGAAAATAGGTTTTCTCCCCAATAATTAGGCCTTTGCAAGCGAAGAGAAAAGTAACCTCGGCCCCAGAGGCGCTCAGGACGATCATCTCTTGGTCAGTCACCAATTCCCCAGCCAGGGCTTGGTTTTTGAGCTTATCGCGCTGCCGGGGATCCACCGGAAAATATAGGCCCAAATCATGGCCCACAGCCTCGCTCAAATCCCGGCCAATGAATTTGGCGAACTCCATATTGGCTTCCCGCAAACAACCATCCTCATCGGTGATGGTGATGAGTTGCGGCGAGAGCTCGAAAAACGCGCGAAACTTGGCCTCTGAGGTGGCTAAAAGTTCCGTGGCCTCGCGTTTTAGGCCAATCATGCGATTGACTGACTCAGCCAACAAAGCGAACTCGTTAAAGGACTGGGACTCTGGATCCATCTCCACGGAAGAGGAAGCCGCGTTCTCAAAAAATCGGTAAAAATCCTCAAAGCCGCGCGAGGCTTTCCGCGAAATGTAATGGCTTAAAATCCCAATGACCAGGAGCATCAAGAGCGTGATGGTGATAACATTCACCATCTGCCGCCGCAAAGACAAATCCAGGTCGTTTTGCTCAATTAACAGAGTTTTGGCCAAATCGCCCGAGTCAACGTAATTGACCGCCACCCAGCGCCAAGCCTCAATGGCCCGATAATGGCCCACCGCTTCGCTCGTTTCCCCTGAATCATTCAAAATAGGAAAACGCAAAAATGAGCTCTGCCGCTCCTTGGCTCCGCGAATCAGCCTCGAGGCGGCCTTGGTCAATAAGCTATCGCCTTCCTCAAACAGGTTTTTGCCCACCAATTCCTCTTTGGCGAAAGCTAAAACCTTGCCCGAGTAATCCAAGATCAAAAGGTGACCACCCCAGGAACGCGGCATGTTGGCCGCCCAGGCCAATTGCTCGGCTTGGGCTTGAGCCTGATAATCCTCAAAGAGGCTCGCGGCCCCCACTATCCAGCCCAAAGGCTCAAAAACCTTTAGATAAGCCACCGGTTTTTCTTCTTGATCCGGCCAGCTTTGGGCGAAATCGAAACGATAGTAGGACTCCTCATGTTCCAAAAGGCTTTTGATGATGGCCTGAGCCTCGGGATCCTCGGTATAGTCCAAATCGGGTTTGGTTAAGACTCGGCCCTTAAGATCTAAGACAAAATACTTGGCCCGCTCGCCCTCGCCCATAAAACCGCCGACCAGGGCTAAGGCTAGGCTTTGGTTGGCTTTGAGCGTAGCCAGATCTTGTTGGGCTAAAGAGTTATAAGCCTCCAGAGCCTGTTTTTTGACGCCCTGATAAAAGCCCACCTGCCCCTCGGTGGTTTGGGCGGCGATATGGTCGTAAACGGCTTGCGTCTCTAGACTAACCGTATTTTCCCAGTTTTCGTAATAATCGCGAGAAATTTTCTCGCTGGCTAGCTTTGATTGGGCGCGCTCAAAATTGATCCACAAGACAGCCAATAAAGCCACCGAAGCCAAGGAAACCCCAGACATGAGAAAGAGAAGAATCTGCGTCAATCGACGTTTTGGCTTCATAAAAAACTCGAGTCCACTTGACGAGGGGCGACTGGCCATCCCCAAATAATCGGAAACGACAAAATGGTTTACCATCGGGCGTTTCCACTTCGCTTCTCGAAAACATTTTATAATGAATTCCTTAATAAGGCAAACACGCCATTTGGCTTTTGGCTTAAAGCCCTTAAGGTGTTTTAGAGTCTTTGATCAATCGTTTTATCATTAATTAAATATGATAAAGATAGATTATTAAAAATATTTATTAATTAACGATTTTATAAATTTTTCAAAAATTTATAGCTATAAATTCAACCATCTTAAATTGCTTGACATAAAATATAGACATATATTTCTATCTGATTTTCTAGATACAAATCTTTAAAATATATAAAAAAGCATGAACTATTATTACAAAATTATAAAGCCTATATATTTACTATAAATTTTAATCTTTTCTTAACATTGGCCATGTAACATAAATTTTCGCTTCTATTGAAGTCCAGGACAAAGGCGCGCTCTCGATCAAAGGCGACGCGGGCGGCTAAAGGGGGCTAACCATGGGGCAAACTATGAGGGGCTAAGTAGGCGGGCTAATGGGGGCCAGATAAAATAGGCAAAATAGTCGTCGGCCAGGGGCCAAATTTCCTGATCTTAAGCGGCGGCCTAAAGCCGCCGCTTAAGATCAGGATTTTTTGGTTTTGAGATCTTCTCTGGCGACGAAAAATGGCTCTAGGCCAAAGCGAAGCCAATACAAACCAAGGGCGGAATTTACTCTGGGTTTGGGGTTGGGGGTTGGTAGGGCGGAAAAACTAGCCCCAAACTTTCTATAATGGCTTTTTCATAGGCGCTTTGGTTAGAGATAAAATTAACGTGCGGGCCAGCCAAACGCGTAAAAGATTTGGGCCCGTTTTGGTAACTATTAAAAAGAGCCTCGCCTAGCTTATAAGGCACCACCTCGTCTTGGGGGCTATGGAAAAAGAGAGCTTTAGTGGCCTTATAATCCCGCAAAACCGCTAAAGTGTCATAACTATCCCCTAAGATAACATTGGACAAAGGCTTTAAAAGCGGCATGGCCTCGCCCGCCGCTTCGGCTAGAGAAGTGAAGGTGGAGTCCATAATTATGGGATGGGGCGCCGGTCGACGGGCCAAAAGTTGCCCGGCCACGCCCCCGCCCAAAGAAAAGCCATGAACCACGATCTTTTGGGGCTCAATTTGGCAGACATTGACGAGGTAATCCCAGGCCAAAACCGCGCTTTCCACGGCCGAGGCCAGACTTGGTTCCCCTTCCGAGAGCCCATAGCCCGGATAATCAATGGCCAAAACCCCCATATTGAGGTGGTGATAGCTTAAGACGCGGCCCACCATGTCATCGAGGTTGCCGCCATTGCCGTGCAAAAGGAGAGTGACGTAAGCGCCTGGGGGGCCTGGCAAATACCAAGCGAAGACTTTCTGGCCTTTGGGCCGAGTCAGCCAAAGCTCCTCATAAGGCCAACCCGTGTTCTTAAAAGTGGCTTCCAACCCTTTGACTGGATAAAACAACAACCGGTTAGCTAGGGCGTGACCGGCGATTATGGCTATGAGGGCCAAAATCAGAGCGAATATGATTAGCCGAAAAAACTGCTTGCCAAAACTTAAAGGCTTGACCTTCACCCCTCGGCGACCCAGATAAAAACCCCGACTAAAAACGTTCATCATCGCCCCTTTTGTATACAAACAATCTTCTAGACGTCAAAAGGAGACTCTTCAGCTCCTTATAAATAACTTGGCCCAAAACTGTGTTTTTTTCGCGCTCAAGGCTTTTAGGTTAAAATGGCTTAAAACTCCTAAGGAGCCAGGGAAACCCATCAAAGCCCCTTAAAAAAGGAAAGCCCAGCCATGACCAATAAATCGAACGAGCGTCTTTGGGCCTGGCCCACCATTAGCGGTAGCCTTACCCCGCCCGAGCCAGCCCTCTATCTCACTTGGCCAGCCTGGGAAGATTATCGCCATAAAGAGCTGGGCGAAATCGATGATCCTTTAATGACCGCCTTCTTTTTGCCTGAGCCGCCCAATTTTCGCTTAAGCGTGGCCCAATTGGTAGCTTTGAGCCAAGAAGGCCAAAACCCGGCCAACTTCTCCTTAACTCAGCCTTTCCAGGATCCCGAGACGGCCTTTTTGGGTCAGCGCCTGGCCGGTCAAGAGCCGATAGCCCAGAAACCTTGGCCTTTGATCCTGGTTTTAGGCCATTTAAGTTGGCTCCATAGCCGCCATACCGAACAATTGGTCTGGGAATCGTTGGCTTTAAAGGCCGAGCTTTTGGCCACCCTCAAAGGCGAGACCCTCCAAGAAAACTGGTTGGCCGAGCGGGAGCCAGGCGCCAATCCCTCTCCGGCCAATCCCTCTCCGGCCATGGCCGCGGCCTGGCTCAAGCTAGCCGAGCCCTATCTAAAACCCAGCGATCGCTTCTGGCCAGCTTACGGCGAGGAGCCTGAAATGATGGCCACAGCCGGCTTTAGGCGGACGGAGACCGGGTTTGTTCGGGCTTAGGATTCGAGGGCCTTGGCCACTTCTAGGATGGCCGACCTGGCTAAGGGCCTCTCCAAAGCCTCTTCGACTCGGGCCATGAGGCGCAGAGTCTCTGGCCTTAAATAACCATTTTGGGCTTCCAAATGAGCCAATTCCCCGATTAATTCCCGAGCTTCTTCCAAAGCCATAGGCTTGGGCCTAGCTGACTCGGGATTTTTTGATTCCGTAGCCTTCTCTTCCGTCTCCGATAGCTCGTTTTGGTCTAATTGAGCCAATTTATCCGCGGTCGAGGGATCCAGTTTGGCTTCCGCCGCCCATTTTAAGCTGAGCATGGGGGGCGTCGGAGCGGGCGGTTCTGGCGTGGCCCGCGCTTTGGGGCGGACTTTGGGGCGATGGCGACCGGCCGTTTGGCGATAATAAACCACCCCCTCCCGCTCTTCCAAAACCAAATCCTCAAGACCTGGCCAAAATTCCCCTGGGCCGGTCAGCAATAAACCCTCTTCGGCTAAAATTTCTTTCACGACGCGAGCCAAATCCGGTAGCCTCGCGTCGGCCACGTCCCAAGAGAGACCCCGGGCTAAGACCACGTCAGCTTCCAAAAGATAATCCGGAGTCTCTGCCCAATGAAAAATATTGCTGGCCTCGTGCCGAAAACGCACCAAGCCTTCCTTAAAATGCCAACCCCCAGACCGGGGCTCAAAATATCTATGTCCCAGCTCGCGGGGCAGATTATCTAAGCTATCAAGCGGAAAAATGCCTTCTTTAGCCAATTGAGTCAAATATGGAGCCAAATCCAAGCCGACAATGAGGATTTCCCAGCCTTTGGCTTTTAAACCCAGACCCAAAGCCATCATGGCTAGAGAGCGCGTCTCATAGCCGGCCCCACAATTTAAAGAGACAATCTTTAAGCGCCTGACCGAAGCGTAAGGAGCCCCCTCCAAGATCACCCGGCCCAAAGTCTCCAACTGGGCCGGATAACGAAAAAAACTCTCCTCTTGGCCACGAGACCAGAGATTCCAGAGCTCCAGCCACTCTTTGTCGGCGGGGGAACTATTAGGGCTTCGCTTATCCAGAAGATTGAGGTATTCGGCGGAGGTCAGAGACAAAAGATCGCGGCGCTTTTCCGTGGCCAAAGCCAAACGGAGCTGGGAAGAGGGACTGGCGGGGCGAGCGAAAAGCTCTTGGGCTCGGTCGACGATGGCCCGCCGAAAACCCTCTTGGGTAAAATAATCCTCGCTCACTGGGCGCCCCCAGAGCCGTCCAGAGTCGGATCCGTTAAAATTTCGCGCATGGCTATTAATTCTCGCTTAAGATCCGGCCAATCAAGCTTAGGCGTCTCTTCCGTCGGCAGATTGTCAAAGAGGCTCGGGCCGCGGGCCAAACGCTTTCTGGCCCCTTCAATGGTAAAGCGCTCCTCATACAAAAGACGCTTAATCTCTTGAAAAAGCCGGACATCCTCTTTGCTATAAAGGCGATGGCGACCACGGAGCCTTTGGGGCTCAATGATCGGAAATTCCTTGGTCCAAAACCTAATGACTTGGCTGGTGACCCCCACGCGCTCAGCCGCTTCGCCAATTTTAAAAAATAACGGCTCTCGGGCGACAATCTCCGGCGAGCTAGTCTCTGGAACCCGAGATTTGGCCATGACCCTTTCCGCCTTAATCCGCCGAATCTTGGCCAGAACGCTCTTGAGCGGCGAAATGGGCTTTGAGTCTTCTTTTAAGAGTGAGGCTCGGAATAAACGAGACGCGCTTTTGGGCGGCGATGATGGTTATGGCCCCGGTTTTGGGATTGCGCCCTGGTCTTTCCGGGGACATGATCGTCTTAAAGCGGCCAATATTGGGTAGCCTAACCTCTTGGCCTTGGGCCAAAGCTTCCTGAATGGCTTGGAGCAAATTGTCCAAAACCTCGCCCAAGTCGCGAACGGACAGATTCATTATCCGGCGAGCTTGTTGAAGTATCTCGGCTCTAGCGAGAAGAGGCGGATCCATGGCCATTCCCTTAAAGAAAAATATTTAAGCCCTTAAAGAGACATTCAGCTTCTGGGCTAAGCGAGTCACCAAACTATCAAAATAGCCGTTAGCCAGCTCATCCGTCAAGGTGCGCTCGGGGCTTTGGAAAAATAAGCGCAAAGCTAGGCCCTTGACCCCTTTCGGCAAACGATCGCCTTGATAGAGATCAAAGATCGTCACTTCCGTTAAAGGCAGATCCTTATCCGCCCGCGCCTCGTCCAAGATGGCTTGAGCCGAGACCGACTCAGGGGCCACCAAAGCCAGATCTCGCCAGACCCCTGGGTAAGGCGACCAATTCAGAAAAGTCTTGATCACTGACTCGGGCCAGTCGGTCAAATCGAGCTCGGCCACAAAAACCTGGCCGCCCGTCTCTTTGAGGCCAAAAGCCTTGCGCGAGGCTGGCCCCAATAGACCTAGATGGCCCACGGTTTTAGCGCCTAAGAGGATCTTGGCCGCTTGCCCAAACGCGTAAAAAGGAGCTTCTTGAGCTAAATCGGTCGGGCTATAAGGCTGAAAAGCGAAATTTAGGCTCCTGGCCTCGGCCAGGGACTCAATAACGCCTTTAAGATCCCAAAAATCCACCGAGCGCTCTAACTCGTTCCAAGTCCCTTCCCCTAATTGGCCTGACCACAAAAGACCCAAAGAAGGCCGCTCCAAAGGTTGGACATTGGCTCCCAAAGAATGGAAAGTGGCCCCCACCTCAAAAATAGCCATCGACCAGCGCCCGTGGGCTTGATTTAAGCGGGCGGCGGCCAATAAGCCAGGAACTAGGCTGGGCCGCAGAACGCCGTGATCTTCGCTTAATGGGTTTAAGACCTTGACTAAAGCGGTTCGCCAAGGATGATCCGCGGGCAAATCCATTTTTTCTTGAAAAGAGGGATTGATAAAAGAAAAGCCCAAATGCTCGGTTAAGCCTAAACCCGTTAACTCCCGGCGCAAAGTTTGCCGTAGGCGAAATTGGGTCGGGGCTTTTTGGGACACGGCTTTGGGTTTGGGCAGAGTGGCCGGGAGACTTTGAAAATCCAAAAGCCTCGAGACCTCCTCGATGAGATCCACTTCTCTTTTTAAATCTGGCCTAAATAAAGGCAAAGTGGCCGCGTAAAGCTGGCCATCCGCGTCTGGGGGCGCGGTTTCTAGATGAGCCCCAATGGCCGTCAGAACGCGCTCTATTTCTTTGATTGGTTTTTCGACTCCTAAAAGACTGGCGCATCTTTTGGGCGAAAAATAAACCTTGGCCGGCTGAATTTCTTGGGGATAGCAATCCAATAAGCCCTTAGCCACCAGACCCCCAGAAATAGACGCCAATAACTCGGCGGCCCGGTTCGTGGCCAAAGGAGCGAGAAGCGGATCCAAGCCGCGCTCAAAACG
>JAISWW010000028.1 GCA_031270705.1 Deltaproteobacteria bacterium | reverse complement strand
AAAGACCGAGGGTTTTTGAAATTTGCGCCCAATGCCGGCCTGGTTTATGGAGACCTCATCGGCCTCCAATAAATTTAAGGTTTCCCGGTACCAGGCCTCGCCTTTATTGGGTCGACAGTAGCCCGTGATAACGTCCATCATGGTCGTCTTCCCGGCTCCGTTAGGCCCAATGACGCACCGCAATTCCCCTTCCTTAATGGCTAGATTCAAATTGTTTAAAGCTAAAAAACCATCAAAAACGACGCTTATGGACTCTAAAAGCAAAATGTGATTCCGGCGGCGCAAGGCTTTGGGCTCCCAGGGCAAAACCAGTTCTTCTTGTGTCTCGCCAATGGGAGTGGCTTGGTCTTTGAGCCCAAAATTAAGATGATCTTTATAGGGATCTTGATAAGGGCTTTCGGGCGTCTGGCTCATAAAGCCTCCTTAGGCTCATTAATTGGATCATGAACTGGCTCTTTTTTAAAGCCAAAAGTTATTTTCTTAACGCCCCAGCGCAAAAAGCCCATGGCTCCGTTTTGGCCAAAGATAGTGACTAAGACAAACAAACCCCCTAAAAAGAAAGGCCACAAATCTGGAGCCGCCGTGGAGAGGCGCGATTTGATCCAGCTAACCAAAAAAGCCCCTAAAATCGCCCCATATAAAGATCCTCGCCCGCCTAAGGCCACGCAAACCACCATCTCAATGGAAAAAATAGGCGCGAATAAGGAGGGATTGATGATGCCGGCCTGGGGAGCGTAAAGAGCCCCGCCTAAGCCGGCTAAGAGGGCCGAAAATGCGAAAACCGCGACTTTGACGTTTTCCACTTTATAACCCGCGAAACGGACGCGCTCTTCATTGTCGCGAATGGCGATCATGACGAGCCCGAGCCTTGAGGTCACTAGCCAGCGACAAGCCACCGCCGCCGACCACAACAATAAGGCCGAGGCCACAAACAAAGAGACCGTGACCCCTAAAGAATGGACGTCAAAGCCTAAAATTCTTTTAAAATCCGTAAAGCCGTTATTGCCGCCAAAACCCAATGAATTGAGGAAAAAAGCTAACATAAGGGCGTAGGTGAGGGCTTGGCTCATGATGGAAAAATACACGCCCGAGACCCTTGAGCGAAAAGCCGTCCAACCAAAGGCCAAAGCCAAGGCACCGGGAACCAAAATTACCAAAAGGACGGCCACGACAAAATATTGGCTGCCATACCAAGTCCAAGGCAATTTTTCAAAGCCAATAAAAACCATGAAATCGGGCAAAACCGCGTCGCCATAAACGCCTAAAGTCCCAATTTGGCGCATTAAATACATGCCAAAAGCGTAGCCGCCTAAGGCGAAAAAAGCTCCGTGGCCTAGACTTAAAACGCCCATGTAACCCCAAACCAAATCAATGGATAAGGCCAAAACGGCGTAACAGAGGTATTTGCCCAATAAACCCACCGTAAAAGGCGAGATCCAAGGATTAGATAAGCCCATGGAGCCAAAGGTTATGGAGAAAATTAACAAACCCATAACCACGGTAAAGATTTTTAGAGAACGGTCAAAAACTGGCATAGCCCGCCCTCAAAAGGAAGCCACCCGCCCCCGTTGGGGAAATAACCCCTTCGGATGGCGCTGAATAAAAAGGATGATCCCGACCATAATGGTAATTTTGGCTAACATGGCTCCATTCATGGGCTCTAAAAATTTATTGGCTAGTCCTATGATTAAGCCGCCCAACAAAGCCCCCCAGAGATTGCCGACCCCGCCAAAAACGACGACCATAAAGGAATCCACAATGTAATCTTGCCCAAGGTTGGGGCCAACGTTGGTCAATTGACTTAAGGCCACGCCCGAGACCCCGGCGACGCCCGAGCCTAAGGCGAACGTTAAGGTATCGACCCGGGACGAGTGGACGCCTAAAGCTCTAGCCATGGCCCGGTTTTGGGTGACCGCCCGAATTTCCAGACCCAAGCGAGTTTTTTGTAACGCTAGGTAAACAGCCGCGAAAACCAAAAGGCAAAAAACGATGATAATAACTCGGCCTTGGGTGACGCTAAAGTTATTGGCGATGGCCCATTGGCCGCTCATAAATTCTGGCGTAATGACGGCCACGTTCATGGAGGAGACGCCTTTCCGAGCGGCTTGTTGTAAAATTAAGCTTAAGCCAAAAGTGGCCAATAAGGTTTCCAAAGGCCTATTGTACAAGGGTCTTATGACCGTGAGCTCAATGGCCCCGCCCACGGTGCCGGCCACTAAAAAAGCCGCTGGCAAGGCTAATATTAAGGCCAGTCCTGGCTGACCGGGCAAAATGGTTTGGGTGGCCCAAACCGTATAGGCCCCCAACATGGCCATCTCGCCATGAGCCATGTTAATAACGCCCATGACCCCAAAAGTTATGGCTAGCCCTATGGCGATAAGAACCAAGACTGAGCCCAAACTTAAGCCAAAAAATAAAGTTTCGGCTAAAGCTAGGCGTTGGGCTCGGGCCTCCATAAGCTTAAGGGTCTGGGTGGCCGCTTTGGCCAGTTCTGGGTTAGAGCCGCTGGCTAAGGCTTTAATGTCTTCTAAAGCCGCTGGGGCGTATAAGCGCTCTAATTCGGTTAAAGCGGCCAATTTTTCCGCTTCCGAGCCTTCTTGATTCTTTAAGGCTCCCATGGCCAAAACAATCTTTAAATTATCCAGCGTTCGCGGATCATCTTCTTCAGCCAAGCGTCTTTGAACCACGGTCAAATCCACGTTAGGTGCCCCAATGAGCTTTTTCGCGGCCTCGCGCCTAGTCTCAACTTTTGGATCAAAGAGAGATCGGGCGCTTAAAAGGCTGGCCAAAAGCTCCCTTTGCCGATTATTGACCGCCACTTTTTTGGGATTGACCGCGGCGCTTGGAGCCGCGGTAGGCCAGATAGGCTTTAAGCCATTACTCTCCAAATAAAAGGCTTGGCTATCGCGATCCCAAAATAGTCCGCCCTTTAATAAGCCCGTTAGAACTTCCGCGGCCAAAGGCGAAAAGTTTTGACTAATCGCGGCGATGGCTTTATCCCGATCAGAAACTTTAGAGCTCGTGAGGCTTTTGATAACCTCTTCGGAAAAGATAGTTCCCGAGTCTGACTCTTGGCCTATTGGGAGTTGTCCCATTGGGAGTTGGTTCGTTTGGTCTTGAGCCGCCAATGATCCTCCAAAGGCCACAATCAGAAGCGCGATGGCCAGGAAGGCCAATGATAGACTACCAAATCTCACTTTTCGCCCCATAAAAATTAATTGATTTGTCCATGGCTTTTTCTGGCCTCAATTGAATTTGAGGCCAGATTTTTTGGGTTACGGGTTTCAAATTATTTCGCGGGCGCCTTTTCCGCCCCGAGACACTTTTTGGTTTTCTCGTTGTAATTGCCGCAATTAATCGGATCCGTCCAATCAGCGATTAGATCCGCCGACTCGGGCAAGTAGTCAGACCAAGCGTCGCCCGGCACCTCAGCCTCAGTTTGCCAGACCACTTGAAACTGGCCATTATCCTCGATCTCGCCAATTAGGACGGGTTTGGTTAGATGGTGATTGGGGAGAAGCTTAGCCACTCCGCCAGTGAGGTTGGGCGTCTCTAAACCGACAATGGCTTTTAAAACCGTGTCCACGTCCACGCTTTTGGCTTTTTCCACCGCCTTAACCCAAAGATTAAAACCAATGTAGTGAGCTTCCATAGGATCGTTGGTGACGCGCTTGGAATCTTTAATGAACTCTTGCCACTGTTTTATAAAGCTGGAGTTGGCCGGATTTTCCACGCTCTGGAAATAGTTCCAAGCGGCCAGATGGCCAACCAATGGTTTGGCGTCCACGCCCGAGAGCTCTTCCTCGCCCACGGAAAAGGCCATGACCGGAATGTCGCTGGCCGAGATGTTCTGAGCGGCCAGTTCCTTATAGAAGGGAACATTGGCGTCGCCATTGATGGTGGAAATAACGGCGGTCTTAAGGCCAGCCCCGCCTATCCGCTTAATGTCGGCGACAATGGATTGCCAATCGGAATGGCTAAAGGGAGTGTAATAAGTAATAATGTCCGCTTGGGCCACGCCTTTTTTTAACAAATAGGCTTCCACAATCTTATTGGCCGTGCGCGGAAATACGTAGTCCGTTCCCACTAGGACAAAGCGCTTGCTCCCCTCCGCCAATAGATAGTCCACCGCTGGGATGGCCTGTTGGTTGGGAGCGGCCCCAGTATAAATGACGTTCTTGGAAGACTCTTGGCCCTCATACTGAACCGGATAAAACAATAAGCCGTTTAACTCCTCAAAAACCGGGAGAACCGACTTGCGAGACACGGATGTCCAACAACCAAAAACCACGGCCACCTTATCCCGAGTCAGAAGATCCCGAGCTTTTTCCGCGAACATCGGCCAGTCCGAGGCTGGATCCACAACCACGGCTTCCAATTTTTTGCCTAAAACGCCGCCTTTTTTGTTTTGCTCCTCAATGAGCATCAAGACCGCGTCTTTTAAGGTTGTTTCGCTAATGGCCATGGTTCCTGACAATGAATGTAGAATGCCCACTTTAATGGTGTCCTGGGCTTTTGCGATGGAGCCACCCAAAATAATGGCCAAGGCCGCCAAGCCGACGACCGCCTTACGGACATAAGAAGAAATCATAAAATCCTCCAAGATTTTTTCGATCAATAAGCGCCTTAGGAGCGTTTTTTCAGGTCAAAGGCGCTTACCAAAAAATAAGGTAAAAAATGTTATTCAGCCCTTAAAGACCGACTACCCGTCAAAATTGTCTGACCTATCGCCATTTATAATTCTTTGAAGTCTCTTTGCATGAAACGGGCCAACCCTGGCTTACTGGCTGGCCCAAGGCTTAATGTCCCGAAATTGGTCGTTTTTTGGCCATTTATGGTCGCGAGCCCTTCCCAAAAGGACGACATTTTTGTTGGAAAATTTAAGGCGCCGCTATTTTTAGCGACCAAAATGTAAAAAAAGGGGCTTTAAGAGGTTTTGGCGATCAAGACGGAAAGGGCGGAAATAATTTGGTGGGCCATCGTTAGAGACCAAAATCCGGTCGGCTAGAAAAGGTCTAGTTGGCTAGCTCCGAGACCTCCAAATGGTCGACCAAATTCGGGGGAAAAGTTACTTATTCGATTAAGTCACGAAGCCGAGAGCTGGGAAGTTAACATGGTTCTGTCGTAACCCTAATGTTCCTGATTTCCGAAATTCCCTGACGCCTCCATAAATCGCCATTAACCAATTGTTAAATCCTCCAACGACCTAAATAGCGAAAAAAATTTAAAGAGGCTCATTTTTCAGGAGAGGGTAAAATTTGGCTATAATTCTGGCGAGACATTTTCGTGATGGATGATAAAAGTAAATTATTGTTATATATTTTATTATTTTATTAAATTAATATTATCTATAAGGTCTTTATAATTATGGTATTGACGAATCATCTGAAATGCCGAGAATTTGGAATTCCTTTGGCGGGAGGGGCTAATTAAGAATTAAGAACCGTTGGCCTTTGTGTTTTTGCAGGGTTGACTTGTTTAATTGTTATGTGAGATAATTGAAATAATGTATTTGTGTTTGATTTTTTTATCAACCAAAAAATTTCTTGGAGGCGTTAAATGAGCCAATCCATGGTCAAGATTTTTAACACGACGGGGCCTTGCGTGCCTTTCGAGCACTACATGCTTCCAGTATTGGGACGTTTGAAAGCGGTCAAAGAAATGATTGAAGGAAAATATTATTTCGTCCTTTACGCGCCACGTCAGTCTGGAAAGACCACTTATTTAGATATTTTAACCGAAAAAATTAACTCGGAAGGTCAATATTATGCATTAAATTGTCCTTTTTCTGGGCTACGTGATATTTCTGATAATGAAATTGCGATGACAACGATAGTTACATTATTAAACGATGCTATGTATTCATCAAATATTAACCTTATTAAACAAAAAGCATTTAAATATGATTCATTTCCTGGAATGAATTCTGCTGTGGTGAAAGTAAAGCGTATTCTTATTAGTTTGTGCGAGGATCTTGATAAAGAGTTAATAGTTTTTTTTGATGAGGCCGACACTTTGTCTGGAGCCCCATTGATAATTTTTTTGGAACAAATTAGGTTGGGTTACCAAAGCCGACATAAGCCTGGGAACAAGTTTCCTAGATCCTTGGCTTTGGTGGGCATGCGGGACATCCGGGATTATCTGGAAACCAGCGAGGACTTACGCGCTAAAGCGGAAGGTAGTCCCTTCAATATCAAAAAAGAGTCTTTGACTCTTGCCAACTTCACCCAGTCAGAAATCGCCACTCTCTATCATCAACATACCGAGGCCTCTGGACAAGTGTTTGAGCCCTTGGCCGTGGAGAGAGCTTGGTATTGGTCAGAAGGCCAGCCCTGGTTAGTCAACGCCTTGGCTTATGAGGCGCTTGTTAAAATTTTAAATAATAACTATTCCCTAGCGA
>JAISWW010000011.1 GCA_031270705.1 Deltaproteobacteria bacterium | reverse complement strand
CTGACGCGGACACGGTTCTCGCCGCTATCCGGCAATACGCCGAAACAGTTCAGCCAGTATCAAGCGCGGACACCATGCCCGATGAAGATGACCGCGTTTTCTATGACACGGCAAAAACTGCCGGCGCATATCTCATCCCCGGGAATACAAAACACTTCCCGCAAGAGCCGTTCATCCTGACCCCCGCTCAGTTTTTAGCGATGGAATAGTAGCTTTTACAAAAGAACCCTGGAAATGCTCTGAACCAGCGTTTTTGGATTTCTTCTTTGTGTGATGAAAAAATATACAGGTGATTGGACATTTTATCTTGACAACCCAAATCGGAGCCATCGCGTTTGATTCCAACGCTACCGCCCACCGCTTTGTCGCCGTCTTTTTTGGTAATGACAAAGATGACGCCTTCGCGAAAAGTCCCAACCTATGTTTGAGCGTTTTTCGTATAACAAAACTACATAGTAGGATAATTTTTGTATACCAAAACTGATGATTTCAAAAAAACAGTTCTCGACGCGTTCAGGCCTTGAGGGAAGCGACAGCCACCTGGTTCGAGTCACTCGCTTCAAGCGACTACGATACCGATGGATAAAGGCCGTAAGCTTGGCCATCTTCCTTAAGATCCTCGGGATCAATATAAGGAGAGTCGCGTCTATGAAAATGTACTTCAACTGGATAATTGCGTTTAATTATACACAACTATGCTTTAAAATATCGTTTTTAGAGAAAAAGCTAGAATTCTAGCTGATCGGATTCCGATCGGGAGTCGATAGCGCTCTAGAGACCTCTGGGTTTTGGGAGAAATTCCTGTCAGGAGCCCCAAAAAATTTTTGCCCCGGGAACCCTCTGTTTTTTAAAAAAGGGGTTTTCGCGAGGGCGTCAATCTTTTGGGTCACAATTTTTAAGGAGGCTTTATATGGATTTTGGCGATTGCCCCTGTACTGGCAAGACCCTGACCAAGCTGGTCAAACCCTTGGTCATGACTTTTTTGGCCAAAGGCCAACTTCATGGTTACGCCCTCCAGCGTCTCTTGGAAAGCCAGGGCGGTTTCGTTCAAGGCCCCCCAGATTTAAGCGGGATTTACCGGAGCTTAAAAGAAATGGAAAGCCAAGGTTACGTTGAGTCCTCCTGGATCGCCAATGAGTCTAGTGGCCCACCGAAAAAATGCTTTACCCTGACCGAAAGTGGCCGGGCTTGTTTGGCCATGTGGAAAAAAACCTTGATCAACTATCGGGCTCAGATTGATGAGATCATAGGCAATATGGAAGAGCTATCCGCGGAAGAGTTGCCCATCATAGATGTTTAACTTAGATTTTTTGCCTTTTAAAGCAATTATATCTATAATATCGTCATTTTTTAGTTTTAAATAAAATAATTAGTTTGGTAAGTTTTTGTCTAAAGCCTTATCATTTTGTTCCATCAGCTTAAGCTAGCCTTTTTGTTTAATAAAACGTTTCGCGCGCGCCTATTTTCCTACCTTAAATTTTCTAAAAGCTTATAAAAAAATATTCACCAAGATTTAGTCGTTACATCCCAGCCACCAAATTATTTATAGAAGTTTCCAGAGTTATATAAAAATTAAATGATAATATGATCTAATGAGATAAAATATTTAACGTTATTCCGATGACTCTTCCTTATGATTTATCTAGAGCCTCTTTATCTTTACCGGAGTTGAATAGTTTAAAAATTTATGGCTACTGTTTAGGTCTCGAGAGATCGGGCCACTCTTTTTTAAACTCTTATTTTTGATTTGCCCCTTAAATTCCCTCTTCCTGTCAATATATCGCGCTTGAATTATTTCAGATATTCCGCTAAAATTTATTACTTCGTGTTTTTTGCGCCCATCCTCTGGACATAGCGTGTTACGTCAAATGTCGGTTAAATTGTTGAAAATCAATTCTAGGCAGGCTCGGATAATCTGATGTATTATAGGCTTTTATAAAGCCAAGGCGAGCCTTTTTTAAGGTCTTCGGCGTCCGCGGAATTGGCCTATCGCTATAGGCGCGTTTTAATGTGGCTCAACCGCCTCGCGCCGCCGCGGTTGAAAAAAATCTCGTAGAGCCCCTTGAGGTGGAATCAATGCAGGTTGGCGTTGGTTATTCTGATAATCCCGTGACCATTATGGCTGGCATCCAGGCCGCTATGGAAGCTATTAAAAACGCCGCTCGGAGTCGACCTTGCGATCTGGCCCTCATGTTCTCCACCTCTAGCCATAACGCCCACACGCTCCGGGAAGCCGTGGCCTCAGTCATCGGCAGATCCGCGCCTATTGTGGGGGGCGGGGCGACCGGTGCGATCGCCAACCATAAATTTGGCTATAGTGGCGATCAAATCATTGTGGCCCTTTTCTGGCTAGATGAGGTGACTTTCCAGCTGGAGGTCGAGGGAGGCCTTCGGGAAAACGAAGAGGCTACTGGTTGGGAGCTGGGCTCAAAACTCCGCGACAAGGTTCGCGACTTCCGTAAACCCGTTCTTTTGTTTTATGACGCCATCAACCGGGAAGCCGACAAAGTCAGCATGATCATGGCCACCCCGCTCCTTAAGGGGTTCGAGGATGGCCTAGGTTTTATGCCCAACCTAATAGGGGCGGGCTTGCAGGGCGATTACGTGGCTTCCCCAACTTGGCAGTGGACGGGTGGCGGAGTCGCCCAGCACCATTCCCTGGCTTTAACCTTTGGCGGCTCGATTCAAATGGATAGCGTCATAATGCACGGTTGTCGGCCCGCGACTGGCTATTATACCGTGACCAAGGCCGATCGGCAGATAATCCTAGAGATTAATGGCCAACCAGCTCTGGATTTCATGAGTCAGTTGCTGGGCCATTTGATTCCCCCGGAGAGTTTTCCCTTTTTTCTGATTTTGGGCATCAATAAAGGCGAGAGATGGGGCGAATTCAATGAGGAAAATTACGCCAGCCGTCTCTGTTTGGCCTTGGATTTGGAAAGGCGAGGGATCGTGATGTTTGAGCCAGACATGGTGGCTGGCACCGAGTTTCAGGTGATGTTCCGTAGCCTTGACCTTGACTACATCCCGCCCAGGATAGAGAGTCTTTTCAGCGGCTTAAGAAACTGCCAGCCAACCTTCGCTCTTTACATAAATTGCGCTGGACGGGCGGCGGCCTATTCCGGAGCCGACCAGGAAGACGCTATAACTGTCCAAAACGCTGTGGCTGGCCGGGTTCCTCTTTTAGGCATTTATAGTGGCGTGGAAATCGCGGCGGTTCGAGGGCGCCCTAGGGGTTTGGATTGGACTGGCGTCTTCGCCTTGTTTAGCGTGCCAAGATGACAAATTCTAATAATGAAATCAATGATTGTACTGAATTAGCCGAATTGGCTGAATTAAGGCAAGAAGTCGTCTATCTACGACGTATTTGCGAAAATAGCCTTGGCCGTTTACTTTTGGCCGACACCCAAGGCATAGCCATCCGCCATGAGTTGGAGCAGAAAAGACGGGGCATGAGTCTCATGGCCGATCTAGCCATGGCTCTTCGGCCAGGCTCGGACTATGAGAGCGCTTTCACCTCGGTCAGCCGGCGGATCAACGCCGCCTTAAGCATGCAGCGGACGGCGGTTCTGGTTCGGGAGCCTGATGGGCTCTTCCGGGTCTCCATTCTCCAGGGTTATGAGGCCCAAGAGCAAGCCGATCTAACCGACAAACGCCTTTTGATTGATGAGGCCTCGCTCCATCCCCAGAGCCCCATTTTAATTACCGGGGCCGATCCAGACAGCCGGATGGCGGATTTGCGTCAGGCTTTGGCTTTGCCTTATCTCATAGCCTGTCCGGTTAGGCTCCATGACAAAATCGTGGCCATCTTGGTTACTGGCCGCTTGATTGAGTCCCCGCCTTTTCTCCCCAGGCTAACCTCTAGCGACCTCGAAACCGTTCAGACCGTCAGCGCTTATTTGGCGGCCATGCTCACGGGCCAGCTTTTGGAAAAGGAAGAGGCCCAAAAGCGCGATCTTGAGGAAATCATGCAAACGGTTTTCCGGGCTTCCCTAGATGGCTATCTAGTTTGGGATAGTGGCCGGATGGAGAGAATCAGCCCGGGGGCCCTCAAACTATTGGAGTTGGAGTCCAGCGAGGAGTTTCTGGAGAATTATTCCGCTTATGGCTTGACCGAAGCCCATCTGAATGGCGCTTACCGCCGGGTTTTAACTGAGGGGCGCTTCCGGGAGGAGCTACTACTGCGCACCAAATCAGGTCAGTTAGCTCCGTGCGAGTTGACCTATCTGCCCCTTAATTTGCGCCATACCAGTTGTCTTTTGAGTTATGTCCGCGATCTGCGGGAACAAAAAAAGAATGAGGAGGCCCTTTTGCTGGCCAAGGAGCAGGCTGAGGTGGCCGCCAAAGCCAAAAGCGCTTTCTTGGCCAACATGAGCCACGAGATCCGAACCCCCATGAACGCCATCGCTGGTTTGGCTCATCTAATTTATGACGATAACCTCAACCAGATTCAAAAAGATTATTTGGCCCAGATAGAGGATTCCTTCAAAAGTCTTCTACGCATTGTGAATGACGTTTTGGAATATTCCACCATGACGGCCCGGAAGATGACTTTGGAGACGACCGTCTTCCGGCTTGACGAGGCCCTGGCCGCCGTCATTAGGGGCAATCAACCGCCGGCCGCGGCGAAAGGCTTACGTCTGATCCTAGCCGAGCCAGCCCCGGCTGACTTATATCTCACCGGCGATCCGGTTCGGCTCAAACAAATTCTTAACATTTTGCTCGATAACGCCGTCAAGTTCACTTATAAAGGGGAGGTGACCGTCGCGGTGACCGAGGTGGGGCGAAGCCAGGGGGCCTCTGGCCAAGGCCAGGTGACTTTCCAGTTTGCCGTGACCGACACGGGCATAGGTTTTCCGCCCGAGGAGGCCACTAAGCTCTTTTCCGCTTTTTCCCAACAAGATAACTCGAGCACGAGAATTTTTGGGGGAACTGGCCTGGGTCTAGCCATCGCCAAAGAGCTGGTGGAGATGATGGGGGGCGAAATACGCGCCCAAGGTCAACCTGGCCAGGGGAGCGTCTTCTCTTTTACCGCTCGTTTTCTCTTGGCCCGACCAGTTGACTTGGACAAAGGCCAAACGCTTCAGGCCAAAGCCTCGGAATTGAGGGAGAATTTCCAAGGCGCCCGGATTCTGCTGGTCGAGGATAATAAAGTCAACCAGTTAGTGGCCAGAAAACTCTTGGAGAAAGCCGGCATAGTGGTCACCATAGCCGATAACGGACTAAAAGCTTTGGAAAAGGTTAAGGCTCAAGAGTTTGACCTGGTGCTCATGGATATCCAAATGCCGGAAATGGACGGTTTGGAGGCCACCCGCCAGATTAGGAGTCAAGCCGAGTTCGCCACTTTGCCCATTCTGGCCATGACCGCCCACGCCTTGAGCGACGACCGGGAGTTGAGCTTTAAGGCGGGCATGAATGGGCATTTAACCAAACCCATTAATGTTAAAGAGCTATTTGTCACTCTAGGGGAGTGGATATCGGCTAAATAACCTCTTTTTTCTAAAAATATCTTGCGCTTATGGCCTAACTAGGCCAAGCGCTTGATTATCGCCTTGTTCTCGCCTTTAAATGCTCTCTTCTTTGGTCATTTCGGCCAATTAATATTTTTTGCGTCTTCTTAATATCTTTTCGTTTATTTTAATTCATAAAAATTTATTTTTATCTTAAAATAGCCTTTTAAAAATCAGGCTATAAGCTATAATTTTGCGTTCATGGATTGTTGAAGGACTGCTGATGACCAAAATATTATAAAAATGAACTAAAAAATATTAATTTGAGGCCGCGATGGCCGGCGCTTTTTTTTCTTGAGCCCTTGACAAGGTCTTGGGGAGGCACTATAAAGAACCATCTTCAATATCAGAGCTAGTCATATAGATGAGTCGATCTGTTATTTAAAGGGCTTTAAAATTTTGACCCAACTTGAGGTCAATTTTTTAGCCAGCGGATTTTTAAGGCGCCTTAAGGCCAAAGGCGGTTTTTTTTGGTTCATATATAGGAGGTTGTCCTATATTGGATCTACCGTAAACTTGGGCCGCTAGAGTAATGGTCAAGCCTTTGGTCATGAGCGCCAAGGGCTAAGGTCACGGCCAAGCCTTGCGAGCGACTCAAGCGGGTTTCGAGATTCCCCGGATTTAAGCGGGGTTTAGAGGAGTTGGCAGGATATGGAAAGCCAGGGCGAATTTTTGTCTTCTTGGGCGCTTAGCGAGTTAGGGGCTCCCCAAAGATGTTTTAGCCTGACCGAAATCGGGCGGGCTCATCTGGCTAGCTGGGAAAGGAAGCGATGATGATTTCGCGTCGAGAGTTTTTGGGTGAGCTGGGGGGAACTTTTTTATTGGTTTTCCTAGGCGTGGGGACGGTTCAGTCGGCGGTTTTGACGGGAGCCCAAATGGGTATCTGGCAAGTGGCGGCGGCTTGGGCGGTGGCCGTGGCTTTGGCGATTTACGCTTTTGGCTTGGCTTCCGGGGCCCACATCAATCCGGCCATGACCGTGGCTTTTGTGGTTTGGCGGGGTTTTCCGGTTCGTAAAGCCCTTTGGTATTTTTTGGCCCAATTTATGGGGGCTTTTTTGGCCGCGGTTCTTTTATACCTGCATTTTAAAGGAATCTTGGCGAGTTTTGAGGCTTCGGCCGGTCTGGTTCGCGGCCAACCCGGGAGCGAGCTAGCGGCCATGACCTTTGGCGAGTATTTTCCCCATCCGGGCCTCAAAAAAGCTTTGGGTTGGGCTAACGCGGTGACCACTATGCCCATGGCTATGATGGCCGAGTTTGTGGGGACGGCCATCTTAGCGGCGATGGTTTTTAGCCTCACGGATCCCAAAAACCAAGGGGGCCCAGGCGCGGCTTTGGCTCCGGTTTTTATTGGTTTGACCGTCGCGGTCGTTATCTCGGTTTTGGCTCCCTTAACCCAGGTCGGCTTAAATCCAGCCCGCGACTTTGGGCCACGTCTTTTAGCCTATTGCGTGGGCTTTGGCTCCATCGCCATTCCTGGTCCTTCCGGGGGCTTTTTTACGGTTTATATTCTATCCCCCTGCCTGGGGGCGGTATTTGGGGCTTGGTGTTATCAGGCTCTAACCAGGTATGATCAACAAACTCAAGCGAGCGAGGAAAAATCATGACATCGATTCCCAAATTAATTATTGTGGGCGGTTTTCTAGGCGCGGGCAAAACCACTCTATTGGCTCAAGCCCGAGCCGAGTTAGCCAAGCGCGGCTTTAAGGTCGGCTTAATTACCAACGATCAAGCCCCAGGCTTAGTGGACACGGCTTGGCTAGGCGCTGGCTCTGGAGTCGTGGAAGTCACGGGTAGCTGCTATTGTTGCGATTTCGCGGGATTTGAAAAAGCCCTAGCCAATCTAAGCCAGTGGGGAGCTAGCGTCATCGTGGCCGAGCCGGTGGGTAGCTGCGCCGATCTCAGCGCGACGGTTCTCCAACCTTTAAAGGATCTTTGTCAGGCCAAGGTTTCGCCCACTCAATTTTCCGTGGTTCTCGATCCCACGCGGGCCCAGGAAGTCTTAGGAACAAAAAAATCCCTTCTTCATAAAGACGCCCTCTATATTTTAGGTCGCCAAGTGGCTGAGGCCGATTTGCTTCTTTTAAACAAAATCGATCTTTTAGGGGCCGAGGAAAAAGTCGCTCTAGTCAAACAATTGGCCGATAAATATCCAAAAACCCAAGTCCTAGCTCTTTCGGCCAAAGATGGCCAAGGCGTTGGGGCCTGGCTGGATACCCTCTTGAGCGGCTCCGGCCAACCTGGTCGCCACATCGTGGAGATGGATTACGATCGTTACGCTAGTGGCGAAGCGGTTTTGGGTTGGCTCAATTTGACCGTGGAAGCTGATTTCGCTAGCCGCGGCGGAGCCAAAGAAGTCACCGCCTTTTTGGAAAAACTAAGAGCCGCCTTGAGCCAAGGCCACATGGAAACCGGGCATGTCAAGGTTTTGTGGCCCAGCCCAGAGGGTACTTTTGTGGGCAATATCACCGACACCCATAGCCCGGCGGTTGTCACCAAAGGAGCGACCTCAGCTGGCCCCATCCTCATAAACGCTCGGGTGGAGAGCGAGCCCCAGGATTTGGAGAAGTTGGTGCGCCAAATTCTCGCGGAAGTGGCCCAAGAGCTCAAAATGAACGCTAACGTCAAGGACGTTTATTGCCTAAAACCTGGGCGTCCCAATCCAACCCACCGTTACTCCCAAGCTATTTAACCCATCTTTTCGCCTCTCAAAATCATACGCCTAGGCGGTAAGCGGAGCCAGGGGGATTAAGTTTCCCTGGCCCTAAAAATTTTCGCGCCCTTGGGGAACTATTTCTAGGAGGAATTTATTGACAGAAAATGGGACGGTTTAGAGGGTTTTGTTGCCTAAAGCTCGCTCGCAAGGTGTTTTTTGGCTCTGGGCCGATAGCTGGCTAAAGGGAAAAAGGCCAGAAGAGCGGTTCTCCAAGAAGTTTAAATTTCTAACTATTAGGCTAAAAAGGCTCTAATAGGCCGATAAACAGCTCTTTTATAGATAGGGGAATCTTATGGCTCATCTATGCTTGGAATTTGTCCGTTTAACTATTAGTTAATATCGCGAGGGCTCTAATCGAATATTTTAAACGTTTTTTGGCCTTGATTCTGAAAACTTAAAACCTGTGGCCAGATAGGGCGTTAGTTTTAAAATACTGGCTAGCTTCAATACGCGGGGTTTAAAGGCGTTAAATATCTTGATCTTTAAAGACCGCGCGGCGCGCGGAAATCCTTTTATTTACAAGGTTTTAGGGTTTTTTATGGGCCCAAGCCTTTGACCTTCGCTACCAATATAACTGACCAGCCCAAAGGCTTAAGGGGCCTATGTTTCCGCTAGCCCGTCCTTAGGATAGTTATTTATTGTCGGTGTTATTTTAAAAATTTATGGATTATCGAGGCTTCTTTCGCTCTTCTTTGGCCTAGCCTTTTAAGATATAAAATTATAAATATAGACGCTAAAATTTTATATAATACGTATTTATATTTGTTATAAAGTTTTAAATTAATTTTATAAAATAACTAGATAATATAATAAACTATTATAATATTTTGATACGATAACAAATGTACTGATATTTGTTAAGGCTCTTAAAGATCATAATATTTAGGCAAATTTGGAAATTCTCCTGGTTCAGGATTCGGGCTTAACTATTTCCTAATTGTGGAATTGACCAAAAAGCCCTTGATTATCCGTCCCTAAAGCGCTAATGTAATTTTTATACGATCGGCGTCTTAACGTTTTTTTATTGAGTAAGAAAAATGTATAAAAATTTTACGCGATTTAAATGGTAATTTAAATTGTTGGCTATAATTTTATCTAAAAATTAAAAATTTAAATTTGTTATTAAAAATAGAATAGTGATAAATGTATTAATAATGAGTAATAAATTTTTCAAATAATTAGGTCTAATGATTATGTGTCTACTATGATTTTATTTTGATAGACTTTACGCGATTTAAAAAAGTCTATCCTTTTTACGCCACTTAATGGCGCGGGTTAGAAGCTCTCTTATGGTCTATTTTTCTTATATCTAAATGTATTCTTTTTGAGGAACGGAAAATATAAGAATTAACAAGCTATTTATAAAATAATAAAGCGATTTTATTTGGGATAAATTGCGTCAATCAAAGGCTTTGAGCCTAAATATATAGTTAAAAACAGTTTACCCGCGGTGAAACGGATTTGGCGACAAATATTCCAAGTTTTTGGCTTGCGCCGTCATTATCTTTTTCCCAAAAAGGAGAAATTCGCTGATGTCAACCACAACACTCGCTTTATTAGCCTTTATTCCTATTTTAGTGGCCTTGGTTCTCATGGTTGGCTTTCGATTGGGAGCCATGAAGGCCATGCCCGTCGCCTGGCTCACTTGCGCTATCATCGCTTTTACCGCTTGGGGCTTGCCAGTCGATTACATCGCCGCCTTGAGCATTCAAGGCGCGATTAGCGCGGTCGGGGTTCTAATCATTGTTTTTGGAGCCCTTTTGATTCTTCATACTCTTCAATATTCAGGAGCCATGGAGACCATCCAGTTTGGCATGCAAGGGGTGAGCCGGGACATGCGCGTCCAAGGCATCATCATTGGCTACCTTTTTGGGGCGTTTATCGAGGGAGCCGCCGGGTTTGGCACGCCAGCCGCCTTGGCCGCTCCTTTATTGTTATCTTTAGGTTTTCCGCCCTTAGCCGCCGCGGTTCTGTGTTTGGTCTTTAACTCCTTTCCCGTGACCTATGGAGCGGTCGGGACGCCTATTTTAGTGGGTTTTGGCTCTTCGTTAAAAACCGTGGTCGAGGAATCGGTGGTCTCCGGCCAATTGCCCTCTTTGGATCAGTTTTTTAAGCTTATTGGCGAGACAACAACTTTATTGCACGCTCCCATGGCCATTATTATCGGCATTTTCATGCTAGGCTTTATTACCAGGTTTTTTGGGCCCACCAGATCCTGGAAAGATGGCTTCGCCTGCTGGAAGTTCTGCTTGTTCTCGGCTGGGGCCTTCTTGCTACCTTATCTCTTATTGGCTTGGACAATCGGCCCGGAATTGCCTTCTTTGGTCGGCGGCTTGGTGGGCCTAGGCATTGTCGTGGCTGGAGCCAAAAATGGAATTTGTTTGCCCAAGACCGTTTGGACATTTGGCGCGGTGGAAAAATGGGATCCCTCTTGGACGGGCAACATCAGCTTCGCGGGCAAGACCGAATTTAAGCCGCGGATGAGCCAATTCATGGCTTGGTTGCCTTATGTCATCATCGGGGGCATCTTGGTTCTGACCCGTATCAATGGCCTGGGCATCAAAGGCTGGCTCAACGCCAACGGCGTTTTAAGATTCGTCAATATCCTCGGTTTCGAGAACGTCAAAGAAAACCTGGCTTTGCTCTATCTGCCCGGCACGGTGCCTTTCGCCCTGGTGGCTCTTTTGACTATTTGGCTCCATAAGATGCCTGGCGGGAAAGCTATCAAAGCCTGGAAAGACACCATCATAAAAATGAAGGCGCCGACCATTTCCTTGATCGCCTCGGTGGCTTTGGTGAAGATTTTCCAAGGCTCGAGCTTTAATCCCATCACCAAAGAGCTAGTGGACTCCATGCCCATGGTCATGGCTAAAACCTGCGTCGCGGTCGTGGGCTCGGCTTGGCCCATGTTCGCCTCTTATATAGGTGGTTTAGGAGCCTTTATCACTGGCTCGAATACGGTCTCCGATATGCTCTTTGGCCTCTTCCAGTGGGACGTGGCTGGACAATTGGGCATTAGCAAAATTGTCATTGTCAGCGCCCAAGCGGCTGGCGGGGCCATGGGCAACATGATCTGCATCCACAATATCGTCGCTGTCTGCACGGTGGTTGGTTTGGTGAACCGCGAGGGCGATATCCTTAAACGAACCTTCTGGCCATTCCTCATCTATGGCTTGGTGGTTGGCTTAGTGGCCACCATCCTCATCGCCACCCACTTTCGCGCGTTTTAGCCAGATATAGACGCTCAGACGCTCGCCCGGGATCCTTAGGATCCCGGGCGGTTTGGCCCCCGGGTTTACAATAGGAGACCTTCATGACGATTAGTCAATCATTGATTCAGGAATTTATAAAATTAACCAGTCAGAGCCAAGTCTTGACGGAAGAGGCGGATCGACTTTCTTATTCCTACGACGCGGCGGTTTTGACCCCCAAGATCCCGGCTTTGGTCGTGGCTCCGGCCACGGAAGAACAGTTGGGCCAAGTGGTGAAATTGGCCTATGAAAATGGCCTGCAGCTGACCGTGCGAGGCTCGGGCACCAATCTGTCAGGCGCGGTTATCCCGGAGCCTGGCGATAGCCTGGTGATTTTGACCAACCGCTTAAACAAAATCTTGGAAATTAACGAAGAAGACCTTTACGCCGTGGTCGAGCCGGGGGTCATTACCAGCCAGTTCGCCGAGGCCGTGGTCGGTCGAGGCCTATTTTATCCCCCGGATCCCGGCTCGCAAACCGTTTCCACCTTGGGCGGCAACGTGGCCTTAAACGCGGGTGGCTTAAGGGGCTTAAAGTATGGGGTCACCAAAGACTATTTGATGGGTCTGGAGTTTTTTGACTATAATGGGAACTTAGTTAAGACTGGCTCGCGCACGGTGAAATGCGTGACCGGTTACAACATTGGCGGGATGATGATCAGTAGCGAGGGCACTTTGGGCGTCTTTTCCAAGATTATCTTAAAGTTGGTGCCCCCGCCCAAAGCCTCTCAAGCCATGATGGCCGTTTATGACGACATCAACAAAGCCTCCGAGACCGTGGCGGCTATTATCGCTAACCACATTTTGCCCTGCACCTTGGAGTTTTTGGATCAAAAGTGCCTTAAGTACGTGGAAGCCCACACCAAAGCGGGCTTACCGGTGGAAGCGGCGGCCATACTTCTCATCGAGGTTGACGGCTCGCATCAAGCTGGGGTGGACGAGGACGCGGCCAAGGTCAAAGAGCTCTGCACGCGGGTGGGAGCCAAAGAAATTCGCGTGGCCAAAGACGCCGAGGAAAAGTTTAAGATTTGGGAGGCGCGCCGCAACGCCTTGCCGGCTTTGGCTCGGGCCAAACCCACGACGGTTTTGGAAGACGCCACAGTCCCGCGCTCCAAGGTGCCGAACATGGTGGCCGAGGTGAACCGCATCGCCGAAAAATATAAGATTGATATCGGCACGTTTGGTCACGCGGGCGATGGCAATCTTCACCCCACCATTTTGTGCGACCGCCGCGATACCGAGGAATTCAAAAGGGTCGAGGAAGCGGTGGATGAGATTTTTGACGTGGCCATTAAGCTCCAGGGCACTTTGTCTGGGGAACACGGCATTGGCCAGGCCAAAGCCAAATGGATGGTCAAGGAAACCAATCAGGCGACGGTGGATTTTTCCAAGAATTTGCGCCGGGCTTTGGATCCCAAATATCTTTTTAACGCCTCTAAAAAGATCGTTTAAGGAAGGTTATCATGCCAGAGAAAAACCTGCCTAACGCGACTAGTTTTCAGGAATTGTCAGATCTCTTAATGAGCCTGGACAACCTTTTAGTCTCCTGCATGCGTTGTGGCTTGTGCCAGGCCGTTTGTCCAGTCTACGGGGCGACTTTTCGGGAAGCTGACGTGACCAGAGGGAAAATTTCCTTATTGGAGAACTTGGCTCATGAGACGATCAAAGACGTTAAGAGCGTCAACGAGCGGCTCAATCGGTGCTTATTGTGCGGCTCCTGCCAAGCCAATTGTCCCTCGGGCGTCAACATCATGGAGATCTTTATAAAGGCCCGCTCCTTTGTGGCTGGCTATTTAGGCCTCAATATCTTCAAAAAACTCATCTTTCGCCAGCTTTTGACTAGACCGAAATTGTTTAACTTGGTCACCAATATATCGGGGTTTTTCCAAAAGCCCTTTTTGCGTTTGGCTAACGCCAATTTGGGCACCTATAAAGTCCCTCTGATGAAGCCCTTTTTAGGCGATCGCCACGCGCCGAGTTTTCCAGCTCACAGCTTTGTCGACCAAAAGAAGCCCGAAAATAAGCCCGCCAGCTCATCCGCTCTCAAAGTGGCTCTTTTTCCGGGTTGCGCGCCGGATAAGCTTTTTCCCCGTTTAGCCTTGGCTACGCTCAAGGTTTTGAATCACCATGGCGTTGAGGTTTACATGCCCAAAGAGTTGGTTTGTTGCGGGATCCCAGTTTTGGCTTCCGGCGATAGCCAAGGATTTTTGCGTTTAACTGGCCAAAATCTACAAACCTTGGTCAAATCCGATTTTGATTACCTGGTCACTCCTTGCGCCACTTGCGCGGCCAATATCAAGGAAAATTGGCCCCGTTTTATGGATCGCTATCTCAACTGGGAGAAGAGTTTGGTCGTGGATTTAACCGCCAAAACCATGGACATAACCCAGTTTTTGGCCTCGGTCTTAAAGGCTCCCTTTAAGCCCGCCACCCCTAAAGATGGGGCCCAGGTCGTGACTTATCATGATTCTTGCCACTTAAAAAAATCTTTGGGCGTCTCCGCTCAGCCTCGGGCCATTATCAATTCGATCCCCGAGTATCGCCTGGTGGAAATGCCGGAGGCCGATCGCTGCTGCGGCAATGGCGGCAGTTTCAACCTTTTTCATTACGACCTTTCCCGGGATATTGGCCAACGCAAGAGAAATAATATCGTTTCCGTCAAACCCGATGTCGTGGCCACGGGTTGCCCAGCCTGTCTCATGCAGCTTATGGACGCGCTTTCTCAGAACAACGACCAGATCAAGGTCAAACACGTGATCGAGTTGTACGCGGATAGCTTGCCCAATATCGCCGCCTAATTATTGTCGACTAGGCATTGCCAATAAGTTTTCGTCGCCTCTTTAAAGCCAGGCGTTAGGAGGATTAAATGTCAACCATTAACGCGGCGGCTGTGGATTTATTCGCGGCCAAAGCCAAACCTGTTTCCATTTCTCTAAGCGAAGCCAAAACTTTCGACGAGGCTTTGGATTTCGCGATCGAGATCTGCGAAAAAAAGCCCCTCGGCCAACTCCTTTTGCCAGGCGGGCCGCCGGATTCGGAAAGGAAAAAGACTTTGGCCGCCCCGGCTCTCAACGAGGCCGCTTGGTCGCGTTTGTCCGAAGCCGGAGCCAAGAAGGGTTTTGAGATGATCCGCGGGGGCTTAAGAAAATATTTGGCGGGCCTAGACGTGGCCGTGTCTGTGGCCGATTTGGGTATCGCCGACACGGCCACTAGCGTCTTGGAGTGCGAAAAAGAGGACGATCGCCTGGCTTCCATGATTTGCGAGACTCACGTCATCATTTTGGACAAATCCAAGATAGTCTCTAATTCTTACGAGGCCGAGCCTTTTTTGACCGAGGCTCTCTCTAAAGACCGCAATTACGTGGCCTTTATTTCTGGTCCCAGCCGGACAGCGGATATTGAAAGAGTTTTGACTTTAGGCGTCCACGGTCCTTTGGAGCTTTATTTGGTCATGGTCGAGGCCTAGGAAAAGGCCTGGGAGGCGATTTAGGATGAACGAGACAACAATGAAATCCTACCATGGCTCTTTAAAACAAGCCTTGGACGATAATTTTTTAAGACAGACCCTGGACAAGTTCGCGGTTCAATATCGGGCTAACCGGCAATTAATTTTCGCTGACGTGAACGAAAAAGCCCTCATAGCCGAGATCGCCGAGGCCAAAGACGAGTCCTTGGATCATTTAGACGAGCTTTTTGAGCGTTTTAAAAGCGTGGCCGAAAAGAAGGGCGTTAAAGTCCATCGCGCGGCCACGGCCAAAGAGGCTTGCGATCTAGTTATCCAACTGGCTAAGGAGAATGACTGTAAAACGGTCATTAAAAGCAAATCCATGACCGCCGAGGAGATTCACTTGAATCACCCCTTGGAGGAGGCGGGCTTAAAGGTCACGGAGACGGATTTGGGCGAGTGGATCATCCAATTGCGTCATGAGGGCCCCTCGCACATGGTGATGCCGGCTATCCACTTGTCGCGTTACCAAGTGGCCGACGTTTTCGCCGAAACCACCAAACAAGACCAAGATAGCGACATCAGCAAATTGGTCAAAGTGGCCCGTCATGAGCTAAGGGCCAAGTTCGCCGAGGCGGATATGGGCATTTCCGGGGCCAACTTCGCCGTGGCCGAGACTGGCTCCATGGCTATTTGCACCAATGAGGGCAATGGCCGCCTCACCACCACCTTGCCGCGGGTTCATGTGGCCATCTGCGGCATTGATAAGCTCGTCCCCACCCTCCATGACGCTTTAAGGGTCATTAAGGTTTTGCCGCGCAACGCCACGGCTCAGGCCATTACCACTTATGTCTCTTGGATTTCTGGGGCCGTGGAGCGCAAAGAAGGGGAGAACAGCCAAACCAAAGAGTTTCATATGATCTTTTTGGATAATGGCCGAACCCAGTTAATTAAGGATCCCAAGTGCCGCCAAGCCCTAAGGTGCGTGCGCTGTGGGGCCTGCGCCAATGTTTGCCCGGTTTATCGGCTGGTCGGCGGGCATCGGATGGGTTACGTTTACATCGGGGCCATTGGCTTGATTTTAACCTATTTCTTTCATGGCCATGAAAGAGCGAAAATTTTGGCTCAAAACTGCGTGGGGTGCGAAGCCTGTAAGGACGTCTGCGCGGCGGGCATCGATTTGCCAGCCATCATCCAAGAGATTCGGGCGCGCCTCAACGAAGAGTTTGGCTCGGCCATGGATCAGGCTCTTTTGGGCCGCGTCTTGGCTAACCGCAAGCTTTTCCACACATTACTCAAGTTCGCCAGGTGGGCCCAATTGCCGGTCAAAAAAGGCCGCTACATTCGGCATCTGCCGGAAATCTTCTCCTTGGGCCAAGGTCCCAAGGCTTTGCCGGCCATCGCTGACCAAGCTTTCCGCGATATTTGGCCAAAAATCAAGCCGCCCGTCGTCCCGGGGGCCAAAACGGTTGGCCTTTTCGCCGGTTGCGCCCAGGATTTTATTTTTCCCGGCCATCTCCAGGCGGCCACGACCATTCTGGCTAAACTGGGCGTTAACGTCGAGTTTCCCGAAACCCAAAGCTGTTGCGGGCTACCGGTTCAAATGATGGGTCAGAGGGCCTCGGCTATCGCCACGGCCAAAGGCAATATCGCGGCCTTTAAAAATTTAAATGTCGATCATATCGTGACCCTTTGCGCTTCCTGCGGCTCGCATATCAAAAATCGTTACCACGAGCTTTTGGCCGGGGAAAACATGGGGGCCGAAGTCCAAGCTTTTTCCGATAAAGTCATTGACTTTAGCTCCTTATTGACGGATGTCTTAAAGGTCAAGCCCGAGACCTTTGTCAATAAAAAGGAAAAAGTGGGCTACCATTATCCCTGCCACTTGGTGCGGGGTTTAGGCGTGGTCGAGGCGCCCAAAACTCTTTTAAAAGCCGCCGGGGATTATCAGGTCGCCCCTGAGGAGGATGTCTGCTGTGGCTTTGGGGGCACCTACTCGACTAAGTTCCCCGAGATCTCCGGAACCCTTTTAACCAATAAACTCAATAACTTAGAGGGCGCGGGCGTTACGACTGTCGTCACCGACTGTCCGGGTTGTTATATCCAGTTGGACGGCGGGGAGAAAAAGCGGGGCGGCAATCTCAAAGTGGAGCACATAGCCGAATTTTTGGCTCGCCACCTGACTTAACCGTCTTTTGGCCCTTAGGCTTTAATCACGATTTCTTTGGTAACATTATTATATAGGTAGCCGCGCGTCCCCCGCGCGGCTACTTTGGTTTTTTGGGGCCAAATTTTTTTGGGCTAAGATTTCGGGAGAGGGTTTTTTTGACAAAATAATTTGCTCTTTTTTTAATAGAAATTAATTGACATAAAAAAGTAATTAATTTTTTTACGTATTATTAAACTTGGTAAGCAAACCCCATTCTTTTTTAGAGCCTATTTAAGATAAAGTTTGAATTTTAATTTTTTAAAGTTGCTCAATATTTTAAAGCCTAGCTTTTTCGGGGTCTTTGGGGCTCCCTTGTCTTGTTCCCTGACCAGCTCCCTGGCTCGCTTTATGATCATCTGGACGTCTGGCCTAAAGAATTTTGGCCCTCTCCCAAAAGATAAAATAGCCGTCCAAAAATCTCTCGGATCCTCGCCCGACCGGGCTCGGATCCCGAATTTTTTGACAAAGGCCCAAAAAAATCGCTTCTGTAAAAAAAATTTTTAAGGTTGGACAAATTTTTTTTGGCCTGTTAAATGTTTGCGTATTTAATCTTAAGTTAAACTAAAGGTATAATTTTAAATAAATATTATTTAATTATAGGTAAAGATGTCTGAACGTAAGGAAACGGTGTTGAAGTTTTTTTAAGCGTCAAATTTTTTATAAAACACTAAAAAGTTCAAAATTAACATATAAAACAAATTTACCTATATGTAAATAGCTCAAAAGAAAGTGTAAAAAAAATAGCTAAAAAAATCGCCATTTTTTGGGTTATGTCCAAAATTTATCTTGACAATCAAATTGAGCCCCCGTATACTGTTTTTACAGCCTAACAAAATATCCCTTAGAAACGTGGACGCGGCGGCTTTTTGGCCCCTTAACTTTTTTGCCAAGTTTTTGATCCATCATAAGGTCAAGTTTTTGATCCATTACGGATAGGGTTTTTTGATTTTTCGGGTTGCTAAGCGACCAATTTTTCGGCTTTAAGCCGTTCAACCCCAACTGCTTTTGCTCAAGGAGGCATTGCAAATGGCCCGTTTTACTATTCCGCGCGACATCTATTTTGGACCCAACGCCCTCGATTCCTTGTCAACTTTGAAGGGCTCTAAAGCCATCGTTTGCTGTGGCGGTAGCGCCATGAAGAAACAAGGAATTCTCGACAAGGTCATCAACAACCTGAAGAAAGCCGGCTTCCAGGTCGAGACTTTCGAAAACATCGAGCCCGATCCCTCCATTGAGACCGTCATGAAGGGCGCGGCTAAAATGCAAGAGTTCAAGCCGGATTGGATCGTGGCCTTAGGCGGCGGTTCTCCCATTGACGCCGCGAAGTGTATGTGGGTATTCTATGAGTATCCAGATTCCAAGTTTGAGGAAGTCGCCAAGCCTTTTAATATCCCGACCTTACGGACCAAGGCTCGCTTCTGCGCCATCTCCTCCACCTCCGGGACCGCCACGGAAGTGACCGCCTTCTCGGTCGTTACTGACTACAAGACCCTGATTAAGTATCCTCTCGCTGACTACAATCTGACCCCAGACGTAGCCATCGTCGATCCGGAACCCCCCAAGGGCATGCCCGCTCTTCTGGTTTCCCATACCGGTATGGACGCTCTGACTCACGCCATTGAGGCTTATGTCGCTGGCTGGCATTCCCCCTTCTCTGATTGCAACGCCTTGGCGGCTATTGATATGATCAATACCCACCTGGTCAAGTCCTATCAGGGCAATATGGAATCCCGCGAGCAAATGCACTATGCCCAGTGCTTAGCTGGTATCGCTTTCACCAACGCCCTTTTGGGTATCGTTCACTCCATGGCCCACAAGACCGGCGCCGTTTGGAAGATCCCGCACGGCTTGGCCAACGCCATCTATCTGCCCTTTGTCATTCAGTTCAACGCCAAAACCTCCAGTAATCGTTTCGCCACCATCGCTCGCTACCTGAAGATCGAAGGCACCAATGACGAATACTTGACCGACGCGTTGGCTCAGTATGTCAAAGACCTCAACGGCAAACTCAACATCAAGCAAACCTTGAAAGAGAATGGCGTTGACAAAGCCGACTTCGACGCGAAGATCCGTCAGATCTCCGAGCGCGCTCTGGAAGACGCCTGCACCGGCTCCAACCCCAGGCCCATTAGCGTCGATGAGATGGAAAGACTGTTCCGGTACATCTATGAAGGCAAG
Source organism: Deltaproteobacteria bacterium (assembly GCA_031270705.1). GTDB lineage: Bacteria > Desulfobacterota > Desulfarculia > Adiutricales > Adiutricaceae > JAIROO01. Next base: position 21,486 of record JAISWW010000011.1, on the reverse strand, counting down.
AACGTCGATTTCTAATCGATTATCTCCTCCTTTCTATCTTGGGACCGTGGCCTTCGGGTCGCGGCCCCTTTTTCTTTTTAGGGCCTTTATTTTTTGGGGCGGGTGGGGAAAAATTTTGCGGCGCCCCTAAAGAGAAATTATTTTAAACCAACGGGGCTTTTTTCTGTGGCCCTTAAAAGTCTAATATTTCATTCCTTCCTTAATAAACAAGAGATAATCATGGGTAGTCTGGGCCTTTTCCCGGTGAGTTCGTTTATTTTTGTCGCTTCTTCTTTGTCCTAATCGTAGTTAGCTCTTAGTAGTCCTTTAAGTTTTGGCGGAAACTTATTTTTTGGCCAAAAAGAGTAATATAGTCAAAAAATGAGATTAAGCCGACCAAAAAATTAGCTTGATCTTGCTTGGCGAATATCCATAATATTAACCCATTAGGCTTGGGCGTCTTTTTGGGTGGCCCTAGTTTACGGCCTTTTAAAGTGGGAATTGGTTTTGGAAATGAAAAAATATCTAGGCTCAAGGGCCTTGGGGCTGATTTGGGGCTTAGTTTTATGTCTGGGCCTAGTTTGCTCTAGCTCGGTTCTGGCCGAAGAGAAGGGCCCAATCGCGGAGCCCAAAGTCGCTCCGCCGGTGAGCCAGGCCGCGGAGCCTAGTCAGGAGCCTAGTCAGGAGTCTAGTCAGGAGTCTAGTCTGGGGTCTAGTCAGGGGCCCAGTCAGGAGCCTACTCCGGATCTCGCTCCAGTCAGCCCGCCGCCAACTTTTGGTTTGGGCGAGGTCGAGCGACTGGCTCGCGCCTTGGCCAACAACAAGTTTGAGCCTCAGGATCCCCAGAAGGTCAATTTTATTCGCGAAAATCTGACCGATCAGCTCTGGGCGGCCATTAGTTTTAAGGAAGAGAGCTTATTATGGGCGACGGAGGGTTTTTTCGGGGTTGGCTTCGTTCATCCCGGCTCGGTCTACGATCAGAGCGTCGTCGTTAATGTGGTGGAAGAGGGCCGAGCGACTCCAGTCCCATTTAGGGCCCAGCAATTTAATTATCCCAGCCAGGATTGGCCGGTCAGGATAAACGCCGCGGGTTTAGGTTTTTCGGGTTTTAGCCTTCATTTTCCGGTCAATCAAGGCGACGCCAAAGAAAAAGGCTTGGTTTTTTTAGGGGCCAGCAATTTTCAAGCTATGGCTCGGCGCTCGGATCTGGGTTTAGCCGCTAGGGGGCTCATAATTGATCCCAATTTGCCCGAAGGCGAGCAATATCCTTATTTTCGGCAATTTTGGCTGGTCAAGCCTCAACCCCAAGATCGCGAAATGACCATCTACGCCCTTTTGGAGGCTCCAAGCTTGACCGGGGCTTTTTCTTTTTTGGTTAAACCGGGCACTTCCACGGTCATTGAGACCAAAGCCGTCCTCTTTACCCGGGCGGGACAATCTTGGCCCCGCAAACTTGGCTTAGCTCCGGTTAGCGGCATGTATCTCTTTTCGGAAAAAGAAAACGGCTCTCCCTATGATTGGCGGCCCGAGGTTCATAGCGCCGACGCTTTGATCTATTCCACGGCCCCCCAATCGTGGTTCCATCGGCCTTTGAATAATCCCCGGCGTTTATTGTCCACCTCTTTTAAGGACGCTCCTTTGACGGGTTATGGCCTAATTCAAAAAGACGCCAGTTTTGATCATTTTCAAGATATTGGGGCCCGTTATGAGCGCCGGGCTTGGGTTTTTGTCGAGCCAGGCGATGGGTTTGGGCCAGGCCATTTGGAGCTTTTGGAGATTCCCAGCTCCAAAGAGATCCACGAAAACATCCAGACTTTTTGGGTGCGCGATTTAACCTCGCAAAACGGCTCCCGGGAATTGCGCTATGATTACAAGCTGTATTGGACGGCTCCAGGTAGCGTGCCCCATCAATCGGGCCGGGTCGTGGCTAACCGCGTTCTCTCTAACCCCAATCCCGAATACCCGGAATTTATAGTGGATTTTGAGGGCCAGGCTTTAAACGCTTTGTCGGGGGAGACGGGTTTGGCTAGCCAGGTGGAGCCAGAGGGCAATTTCCAGGTTTTGGAAAAAAGACTTTTCAAAAATCCCGTGACTGGGGGTTGGCGCTTAAGGTTTAAGATCCGCTCCCCTTTAAGCGGGAGCATGGTGGACGCCATTTTTACCGGTCGGGACGACAATTGGCGACCGCCGAGGCTTAGGGCGAGATTGGCTAGAGGCGAAAACTTGCCCGAGCCCATAACCGAGACATTTGTTTATGACTTTAACCAATGAGAAGGTCTTTGCCCATCGCCACAAAGCCATTAGGCGGATCCTCATCCTTTTGGAAGCCCGTGGTTTTGAGCCAGAAGAAAGCCTAACTCTTTTGAGCGCGGTTTTGGCCAAAGAACCCACTAGCTTAGGCGAGGCTTTGGATATTTTAAAAGATCTCTTGCCTGTCGCCTCCACTATGGATTTTCCCCCTAGTCAGCCGCCTTTAAATAGGCGCTCAATGGTCACGGATCAGCGAGCCAGCGAATTTTTTAACGATTTGGAGTTGTGAGCGGCATGGAGCCAAGGCCAAAATGGGCCAGGGTCGGGAGTAGGCGGCGAGGCCTTTTGTTGGCCTTAATATTGATCCCCACTCTTTTGGCCGCCTGGGTCATGAATTCGTTATTGCCCGCTCAAGGCTTGGGCTGGCTCAACGCCATCATGACGGCCCTTTTCGCGATTTTGTTTGGTTGGATTTCCGTGGGCTTTTGGAGCTCCTTGGCCGGGGTTTGGGTGATGGCCAAAAAAGGCGATAGCCTAAGGGTCTTAAAAGATCTCCCGCCTTTGACCAGTTTAGCCTCCGATTTTCGAACGGCTATTTTATTGCCCGTCTATAACGAAGACCCAAAAATGGTTTTCGCGGGCGTGGACACAGTCAGGCGCTCTCTAACCCAATCTGGCGAGGGCGATCACTTTGACATTTTTGTTTTGAGCGATTCCACGGATCCGGACGTTTGGGTCACCGAAGAAGAGGCCTACGCTCGTTCGGTTACGGACAGCCCTAGCCCGCGCCTTTTTTATCGCCATCGCCAAGCCAACTTAAAGCGCAAAAGCGGCAATATCGCCGACTTTTGTCGGCGTTGGGGCGCGGATTATCGCTATATGATCGTTTTTGACGCCGATAGCCTCATGTCCGCCGAGTCCTTGATTCGCTTAACTTTGGCCATGGAAAACCGCCCCGACATTGGCGTCATCCAGTCGCCGCCCAAAGCCATTTTTAGCCAAACATTATTGGCCAGGATCCAGCAATTCGCCGGGCATCTTTATGGGCCAATTTTCGCGGCTGGCCTCCATTATTGGCAATTGGGCGAGGCTCAATATTGGGGTCACAACGCCATCATTCGGATCCAGCCTTTTGTCGAGCATTGCCAGTTGCCTCGGGTGCCCGGGCGCTCGCCTTTGAGCGGGGACATTTTAAGCCATGATTTTGTTGAGTCAGCCTTGATGCGAAGGGCCGGCTATGGGGTTTGGCTGGCTTATGATTTGGAAGGCTCTTGGGAACGCAATCCGCCGACCTTAGTCGATGAGCTCATTCGGGATCGACGCTGGTGCCAAGGCAATCTCCAGCACAGTCGCTTGGTCTTCGCTCGGGGCTTTTTCCCGACTCATCGGGCTTTGTTTATTAATGGCATCATGAGCTATGGCTCAGCCTTATTGTGGTTTTTTTTCCTCGTGGCCTCCAGTTTAGAGGCCATCAGCTCTCTCTTTGTGACGCCCATTTATTTTCCCGAGGGGCCCAGCCTTTTTCCCGATTGGCCGCGCTATTTTCCGGCCTGGGCCTTAACCTTATTGTCGAGCACGGGTTTATTGCTATTTTTCCCCAAAGCGCTCTCGATTTTGGTCATTTTGGCTCAAGGCCGCGTTAAAGCCTTTGGCGGTTTTTTTCGCTTAGTCCTATCCATTTTTTTAGAGATCATTGTCTCCACCTTTTTAGCCCCCGTGCGCATGCTTTTTCATAGCCTCTTTGTGGTCACGACTTTTTTAGGCTTTAAAGTTTCTTGGAGCGCCCAAAACCGCGATAGCTCTGGGGGCTTAACTTGGCTCGCGGCCACGCGTTTTCACTGGTTTGGCTCCTTATTGGGTTTGGTCTGGGGTTTATCGATGTACATAATTAGCCCCGGCTTTTTTCTTTGGCTTTCCCCAGTGGCCGCGGGTCTCTTTTTGTCCATCCCTCTTTCGGTTTTAACCAGCCGCGTCTCCATTGGCGATTGGGCCGCGCGCTGGGGTTTATTAAGGACGCCCGCCGAAACCAAACCCGAGCCCGAGATTTTGGCCTTGGCCGAAGAGTTAAAAGCTCCGGAGCCGGCCCCGTTTTTGGATATTCCCCCGGAAAATGGCTTTGTCCGGGCCGTGGTTAGTCCCAAGGCCTTAGAGACTCATCTAGCTATGGCCGCCCGGCCAAGAAAGTATGGGCCGAAGAAAAGAGCCTGGTTTCAAAGCTTGCGCGAAAAAGCTTTGGCTAGGGGCCCCAATAGCCTAAGCCCGCGAGAAAAGAAGATTTTATTAAATGACCGTCAAGAGCTTTGGGCCTTGCACTGGGCGGTCTGGCGGTTGGAAGGGGAGAAGGCCAGGCGTTGGGGTTTATTTGATTAAGCCGAGGGTTTTTCGAGCTTTGGCGATTTGGCGATTCTATCATGGCCTTTGGTCAGCGAGGCCTTTGGTCAGCGAGGCCTTTGGCTAGCGAAGGCCTTGGTCAGGGTTTTTTCCAGCTTTTTTAACATGACCGCGAAAACCAAAGAAACGGCGAAAGTCAGGATCGCGAAGCCCAGGTAATTGGGGACATTGGTTAGATCCGGCCCGGTCGCGGCCATCAACTTAATGTAGACCGCCTCATGGATGATATAGACATAGAAGGTTTTGTCGGCCACAAAAAGAATACTCCGCCCCAGAAAACCTGACCAAGGCTTTAAGACGCAAAAAAAGACAAATCCCCCCAGCTGAGCCAGAAAATAAAAAACAAACTCCCGGACAAAATAGCGCTGATCCACCAAACCATCCGGGGCGATATTGTAGGCCATGGTCAAGAGATAAAGTATTAAGCCGCCCAAAAAGTAGACGCCCAGACTTAAGGGCCGTAGAAGTGGGCGCCATTGGCTTAAAAATTCCGGGTTTTTCAGGTGGAGGGCCAATTCATGGCCAATCAGCATGAGCCAGAGCCAATAAAAAGGTTTTTCCTCGATCCACCAGTCGAGATGCTGGGCCGTAAAGCTATCCGGAAAAGCGCATAAGATGGTGACGCGCAAAATAAAGAAAATAGCCCCCGCCGCCATTAAGTAGCCTTTGACCCGCCTAGCCTCAGGATTATTGGCGCAGATCATTTTTAAGATGGGAAAACACAAATAACAAAGCAAAAGGGCGAAACTAAACCATAATGACAAAAAGGGATTGTAATCGGGCAGGTAATCGTAGGGCCAGGTGGTGATGAGGATCCGGCCCACTAGGATAAAATTGTCAAAGTTAGGTTTTTTGAGGCAATCAAGAAAGCTCCCTTGGCTCGAGAGCCAAGGGGTAAATTGAGCGATGACCAGCATAACCACGATTAGTGGCGCGATGACCCGGGCGAGGAGCCTTTTTATGTACATGGAAAAAGGTTTGTCTGGGGCGAAAAAAAATCCGGCGATCAAAAAAAAGACTGGGGTGGAGGCGCATTTGGCTAGGCTCCAAACCAGACTGACGCTCGGATAAACCGGGAGGAAGAAAGTCAGGTGAATGAGAATCACGCAAAAACAACAGTAGATCCTGCCCAGCTCAACGCCGGTCTCGCGGGGGGCTTTGGCGGTCATAAGGGCTCATCAATAAAGCCTTAAAGGCAAGGTATAGGTTTGGCCATCTGGGGCGGTCATGGTCAAACTGGTCAGTCGCCCATCCCCAGGCCGCCGATCGGGTAGGGCCAAAAAATTGCGGCCAGGTTTGGCCAGGAAAGTCAGATCGGCTAAAGGCGGCCCATCTAGGTATTCCGCGTCGCTTAAGACAAAGCGGAATTCTCCGTTTCGCTCGCTCCAAAAGGGAATAAGGTATTGGCCTTTGTCCGGGTGGCGCCTTATCTCATGGGCTCCGTTCTTATAATTTTGGCCAGATTTTATGAGCGTGACGATGGCCTCGGGAAAGCCTTCTTTGAGCTTGGGCGCGAAAAACTCTAGCCTTTGGAGCCCGGTTTGGATTTCTTTGTCCCCCATAAAGAGGCGCCACAATAAACCCGAGCGGTAGTTTTCGATCATTAAGACTATGGGCAACTGGTCAATAGCTAAATAATGGGGGCTCACCCAATCGTTTTTGACGCTAATGGCGTCTCTGGGCCCAAACCAGCTCCAAATTTTGTCTTTTAAGCGGCCATTGAGATTTTGGAGAACCTCCATGGCGTATTGAGGCGCGTAAGGCATGGCGGATAAAGCGGCGGTGGGGGCGATGACGCCTTGGTCTTCGGTGGGGGAAGAGGCCGCGTAGCCTGAGTTCATGGTTTGGCTGGCCGTTAAGCCCCAGAGTTTTTCCGAATAGCGATAAGAGGGGGGAGCGTAATTGAGGCAATATTCGCGGTTGGAAAGGGTCTGCTTGACTCCCCGGATATAATAGCCCTCGGTGACTTTTTGGTCGGCCAATTCCCAAGGGTTAAGGCCGACAAAGGAATATTGGCTAGTAAAGAGAGGCCCTCCGCCATACTGAGTTCCTTGGATCTGATAGCCAAAGACGCGCCTAGTCCGATAATTGGGCCCGGTCAACCAAAATTGGTAAGTTTTTTGGCTAATGGGATGAGTAGGGGAGGCGGCGGCTAAAACATAAGTGATTAGGGCCTCGTTATAACCTTTGATTTTAAGGCCCAAAAAACCCCTGGTAGGCGACCAATGCCAGAAGATCCCGCTCTCTTGCCCGTCGGTAAAAAAATTCCAATCCACTTTTTCCCAGATTTCGGTGATTTGTCGCCGCAATAAGACTTCCGCGCCGGGGCCGTTAAAGTACTGTCTCGCGATTAATAAGCCTTGGATTAATAGGGCGGTCTCCACGGTGTCGATGACGTCTTTGCCGTTCTCAAAGTCAAAAGGCTCCATGGCCGCCGAGTTAATCCAGTGAGGAAAGCCGCCACGCCATTCTGGGCGGGAGAAGGCTAGCAAAAAACCCGTGATCTTTAAAAGCCTGGCCACGGCCTCATCTCTTTCGATCCAGCCGCGATCCACGGCCACCACAAGGCTGGCCACCCCAAAACCGGATCCGCCCACGGCCACCGGTTTAACTTCCCAGCCAAAATCAGCCTCAAAGGCCAGACCCGAGATGGGATCAGCCGCTTCCCAAAAATACAAAAAAGCTTGCCGCTGGGTTTCGGTTAATAGCCAGCGGTCTTTGGCCAAGGCCTCATCCGTTTGAGCCCAGATAGAATTTGGGGAAGCTATGAGGCCAAAAAAGGCTACGAGAGCCCAGCCCAGGTAAAGCCTAATAAAGGAAGCGAAATTTGAGCGCCAAAGGCGCGAAAAAGGGGCCATAAAAAGTTCTAGGTTCTCCGTCTATTTTTTGGTTTTTAAAAAGCCCCCTTTTTCTAGGAGGGAGCTCCATTTTAACGCGTGTCTTTGAGGAATAAAAAGCTAAGGGGCTTTTAGGCGCTCTACCCAATTTTAACCAGAAGATAAGCGCTCTAGTTTCGCCCAAATCCTTTTCTATTCTAAGTATCTAATCAGGCGAAAGCGAGGCTCTAGAGAGCTTAACGGTCATTGGCCCAAGGCTGGATTATATATTATTGACAAATTTTTTTACAAGCTGGCGGTTTGAGCCATGTTTGAAGATGGATTGAGGGCGAGGGGGCTAGGGCTTTGAGCTTTCGCTGGGGGGCCAAGGCTTAAGCCAAACTCGGCGGCTTATCCGAAACTTGGGATAAATCGCCGAACAGGCGATAAGATTCATAGTTGTGGCTAGAAGTTGTGGCTAGAAAGGTTTCATTTGGAACATATTGAGCGACTGGACGCTAGTATTGTCAAGCAATGTGGTCAGCCAGGAAGACACTGGAAGACATTAGAAAAGATAAAAATCTTTCTTTGACTTTTTAATCGAGACGAAAAAAGCCCATAATTCAGGAAAAGAGACCCCGTCATTAATAAACCCCGGTAAAACAGTTCCGGCTCAATATAAGGAAATCACGCTAGAGAACTTCATGGATGAGAAAGAAGGCGACGCGATGGCCCAAGCTAGGAATAAGAAGGAAGCCGAAACAATAGCAAAATCTTAAGACGGAAAAGAGCGCTAATAAATCCAATGACTAATAACAGTTTAAAATTTGGCCCTCTTTAGTCTCCCCATTCGCCGACCGTAACGCTCTCCTTAAATTAAGACCACAGCCAAAGAAATATGAGCTTTTTCCATTATTACCCTTGGGAGCCCGCTCAAACCCAATGCCGACCTGATTTAAGGAAAACCTGGTCCAGTCATATGGCCATGGATCCGAACCTAAGAAAAGCTCTTGACGGCGGGTCGTTTGGTTTTAGCTCCTTAGCTCCGGGCGCTCAGTTTAAAAGCTCAATTTTTGTGGTTGACGACCAGGTCGAGTTCTTTAAGGAACTGATTGGCCAGGTTAAAAAATTTCGGGTCGGCCATGGTCGCTCGGTTGGGTACGGCTTAGTGACCGTCATCTTCGTAACCGAAGAAACCCCAAAAAAGTCCGGAGCCGATCAAAGCCCAGCAAACCGTCAATATCTTTCTGGACTCGGATTACATCTCCCTATGTAGCTGGGATAATCCTGTGGATAGCCTTTTTAAGGCATTAGCTCCCTTCATTGGCCAGCCCCTGGAAGATAGCCAGACAAAACTTTTTACCCAACACACTCTCATTACTGGCTTTAATAATCGTTGGCGCTTGCCTCGGCCCTCGAGCGTAGCCTTAGTCAAAGGGAGCGTCATTTCTTCTTTATTTACTGGCCCCAAGGCGGATCCCCAGCCCTGGCCCTTTTTCTTTGGCTCGGGCGGAGTGGAAGGTTACGGGCGGATCCACTTAAATCCCCTCTTTCTAAACAAGGACATTTACGAAATTAAGGCTCAAAAGCCCGCCGCGGAATCGAACCCTGTCTTTTCGAGGTCGCCCAAGAAAATCAAGCCGTTTTTGGGTTAGCTCGCCGACTGACCATGAACCGCGAAATCCAACGGCTCATCACTACGCTTTTATATGAAAAGGGGCAAAAATTCCAAAGTTTCATCGAAAATCTGGACAAATCCAAACTTAGCGCTAACCATTTAGGCGAAATCCATAACATGATTGTCTCCACGCGCCGAGAGGTATGGTCAGAATTTTTTGACTATAGGATGAGCGACAAACTGGTGGCCAATAAATGGCGTCAAGGGTGGGCCGTAAACCCAGGTCCAGGGGTAGCGCGCGAGCGTCCGGACGTCATTATGAAGTATCTTTTGCGCGAGGATTTTCCGCTTCAAGCTCTCGATCTCGCGTCCCTAGATTTAAGATTGCCTGGTGGATCCCAATTATCGAATAAGGAATTGGCCTATTTTAACGATAAATTCCACCGCGAATTTCTGAGCCAAACGCTAAAAATTTGGCGTCAAAAAGTTCGGGAGGAAAATTGAGCCCCACCCCCTTTGGGTTAAGGACGGTCGCTTTGGGGGTTTTGAGGGGAATTTTGGGGATCTGGCCGCTTGGCGAGACGGCCAAACCTATCCAACCTTAGGGCCTTATCCGCGCGATTATATCCGGATCGATGACGTGACCGGCTCGCGCGTAAAAGGCTAGAGGTTTTATGAGGAATTTGCCTCCGCTGGCTTAAGGTTCGCCTTGGAAATTGCCCTCGACGGTTCCCGAGGCGAGCCGCCTCGTGAATCGCTTTCGATATTTTCGCGCTTAGGCTGGAGCGTCCAAAACGCTCAACTGATTTTGGGCGGCAAAATATCCAAGGGCTATGGTCGCTTTAAACCATTTACGCCCAATGTCGCCGCCTGAGTTACGTTTGGGAAAAGAGATTTTTAGCGAAAAAGCCCGGTTCCGCTTGATTGAGGAACGATCCGCTAGCGAATCTGGCCGTCTTTAGCCGAATCAGCTTTTACGCCCTATGGGCGAAAATCGCTCCCCGGCCTTCTAGCCAAGAGCTCTTTGACTACCCAGGCGACCAGGCTAAATTGGTTTTTAAACAAATATTTCGCCCTAGACGAGAATGGCTGGCTGACTTTAACTGGCTCGCGCTCAGCTAGTCTCAAAGTTGTAGGTTTCTGATGGCTACTGTCGCTGGAACCTTGGAAGTGGCTTTAAAGACCAAAAATCCCAATACTTTTTTCAATTACGCCAATTTAAAGGAAACCCGTCCGGACGTTTTTGGAGTCAAGCGCGGTTTGGTTCGGATCCGTGGTGGCCAAAAATGGAGTTCCGGTGACCATTGTTTTGGCCGCGGATCAAAAGCCCATCAAAGCGCCCCCATTAAAGCGCCCCCACCAAAGTGACCATTGGCAACCCGAGTTCGCGCCTCGAAGTTCCAAGTGGCTTTGGCCAAGAGCGGCTCGCGGGAGAGAGGCGCCGGCTCGCCAGGACGATACCCCAGCGGCTTGCGGGGCGGCGGGGATCCAAGACCCAGCTATCCTTCAAGAACTGGCTCGTCTTGTCAGAACGACCAGTCGAGATCCGTAGGCCTGATCCAGGTCGCTACGATTCCTTATAAATTCCGCCCTACGAGTCCGAAAATTTGTCGCCACACAACTTTAATACGAACGTGGAAAGCTTTTTGGGGCTTATAAAACGCTTTTTAGAAGCTAAAACCCCTTGGCTGGCGCTTTCCAACGCCACTTGACGAAAGAAGGCCGATCCTCGAAAAACAGTTTTTACGAGACAACATTATTATATGGTATCCCTTGGAGATCCATGAGGGGTCTCTTCCTCTCTTATGTGGAGATCCTAAGTTGCTCCATTCTCGCCAACATTAACGCTAGAGACCATTTTTTTCGCGATTTTGAGGATAAAATCCGCTACTCCCGCTTTTTGGGAACTACCTTGGCTCCCGAAAACCGGGTTGGCTGTCGCGGGCGGGAACCGATTTTTTCTCGCGGCCTACGCGTCAGGCTAAAAGTGGCGATCCCAAGGCTAAAGAGGTTAAGGTCAATAAAACTAAGAGCCGGGACAATAATAATGGTGACCGAACCACCTATTATTTCGACTAGGCCAACCAACAAACCCTCAAGATCCCGCTCGATTGGGAACTCATGGCCCAGTTACGAACAATTGACGCCCGCGCCAGCCGTAATAGCTCACGCCCCAATATCCCTTCTAATAATGGCTTAAATTCAAGTACCCCAGAAGATCGCCCTTAGCCTCAGCTGACCTCGCGCGCCAAAAAGGTTCCTTTTTATACTCAATTATAGGGTCTGGAACTTTAGGCCAACTAGACCAAAAACGAGTCTAGGAGAATTCAGACTATCAGAGGAGTCGGCGTCGGCGGACACGAAGGTCAAAAAGTGGAGACCAGAGGAGGCGAAACTGGAGAAATCTTGACCGGGTGAAGTGGGGAACTGGGATCAAAGGTCAATTGAGTAGAGACCGATGATAAAAATTAGAACCTTGAGGGTTGGCCGTGGTTTTTGGCCCAGTTCGCTGGCCAAAACTTCCCATCTTAAAGAGCCGGAAGTCTTTATATCAAAGGGTTCCGAAGGGTTCCGACGATTTTAGGCCAATCGTTAAAATGACGAAACCGGGGAAGGCTAATTGGGCGGAACTTTGTCGGCTGGGGTAACGGAGCTCTTTGATCGCCAAAGCCCTAAACGGTCAGGCCGAAAAGATCTGAAGGTTTTAGGAGTCAGAGCTAATGATCAATGATCTTAATGATCTTAATGATCCAAAGCCCACCTCCAGAAGAAAGACCGTCTCTATAGGCTGATTTGTTAACCAGGCCTACTCTTTCGGATGTAAGCTCAAGGTCATAGTTGGTAGCCCCGCGGCTCCACTAACCATAATAAATAGTGACCGCGCTCCAAAAAAACATCTTAATTATAGCGGCTAAATTAATTTTAATTAGCATTTATAAGAATAAAAAATTATATAAAATAATAAAATAAGCAAAAATAATTTTAAGTATTTTTGGTCAAAAGCTCTACGAGCTTAAGCTTTAGAAGCCTCGATCAAGCTAAATGGGGACGAGGCCACCTGGATAGACTAGCTCTATGAGGTTAAGATTCCTTTATCTTTCGGCCAAGAAATTTTTTCGAGGGAGCTGGGGCGCGATAAGCTCAAATAAATGACGCTTTCTGACGGCAGTCCTCAACGCTAACTATATATAATTACATGACATGATCTATTGCAGTCTGGTAGTTACAGCTTATACTGAATAATTATAGGTATTTATTTTGGTTAGTAGATTTGAGTCCTGAAAATCTTTTTTAAATCAAAAATTATTTGACAAGGGATCTAGAGTCACGGTAAACTCATTTTCAGGGGGGTAATTGATTCAGGAGAGTATTTGGCGCTACGAAATATGACTGGTCAATTGAGATTGATGAGACCAAGCTATTTTTATTATCTAGCGCTAGTCCAAAAATTATCTAAGCTGTTTTTGAGTTGGTCAGCTTTTTAAAGGTCGAAAACTTTATTTTATAGTTAAATAAAGTTTAAATAGCCATAGTTATGGTTTTAAGTTCTAATAAGTGAAGGACTCGACTGAGGCCAATGTTTAGACGCGGACACGCGCTATAAGATTTGACAAATTTAACTATAGCGCTCTGGGGATCGGGAGTTTAAGGGTTTTGGAAGCGATTGGAAGCTGTTTTATGGAATGGCTAGATTTCCTTGAAAGATTTTTTCCGCTTTGATAAGATCATTTGTAATGTTGACATATGCCATAATTTATATCGTCGATAAAGACCAGGGTACCTAAAATGAATAAAGGTCTTGGGTAGCGAGCTTAAAGGCTAAGTACGCGTGATGGCCTCAAGAATTGGGTTTGGTCTAGTATTATAGTCCACTTAAAATGGCCTGATATTGGTTTTAATTTTGGTAATTGCTGGCTAGTTCATAGATGCTGAATATTTTTGGATTTTTTTTTCGATTCCCTTGACAAGTTGGTTCAAGGCGTGGTATCAAATAGAAACCTGTAGATCAACGAATGGTTCGGGATTTAGACTGGCTACTAAAGTTCTTAATTAAAAGTTATCAACCTTTTTTATTTGAGTTTTTTGCTCAAGCCTAACCACAGAATTTTCTGGCCTTAATTTAAGATGATTACTCAGCCATGGTTCGACGCCTTAGCAGGTACGATTTAGGATTTTTGCGAGACTTAAACCAAGCGAAAGCTTAGTTATTTATAACTAATTTAAGTTAGTTTAGGTACTGAAATCTTTTTATAGGTTGAAAAATAAAATGTTTTCGCCTTAATGTTCTTTGGATGGTCGTTATTTAATTATAATTGACAAATAGTCATTGCTAAAACTCAATAAGCGATGGTCGCTTCTAATATTGTGTTGACAAAGGCTAGAGGCTTGGAGTAAACTCTTTTGGGAAAGAACAAAATTAATTTTATAGGTCGGTGGGTTAAAAATTTATATGTTTTTCGCTGTTGTCTGAAAAAAAATTTGACAGGATGTTTTGGATAAGCTAAATTGGTTTTAAAATGGAACCAAGGATGACTTGGGAAATGAAAAATAATGATAACAAATTTTGAGTTAATTATATAATATTTTTTAAAGGGTTATATCAATAATTAAAAATAGCTATAATTTATAAAAAATGATTCTGTTGGGCTTCTGAGTTTTTATTTGGCTAGATTTTTTTCAAGTTTTTTGGCTTTTGTTAGGGTTTAGATATGTAGTTTGGTTTTGTCAATTTTTTTCGGCTCCCTAATTTTGGTGCGTTATGATTACTAAACAAATAAAACCCACGAATGTCTTTCCGTTCCTGAGTCAAGCTTGGTTGGCGCGGATTTTCCTCTATATATCTCTGTCTTATAGTGTTATAGCTAAAAGATTTTTTAGTTGTTGATGTATAAATTATTTTTTTCGTGTTTTTATTAACAAAGCGTATTGTAATAAACGCTTTTATTATCCAACATTTATATTTTCCTTTATAAGGAGAAAATATGAAAAACAATCTACGAAACCTTTTAGTGGTTTTTGTAGTTGTAGCCCTGGGGATAGTGGCGTACAAGATCTCCAGTAACCCAGAACCCCTAGAAGCCTCCCAAGGGTCATCACCCTTGGCGCTAAATTCCCAGCATGGGGATCTTTCCACTTCGGAAGGTTCCATGCCTCTTGACGGATCTATGATTGGATCCTCTGTAATAGATGGAGGTGTTGTGGGCGCCCCACTTCAAGGCCATATTCAACAGGTGGCCGCCAAGACGGGTTCCACAACAATGAAAATAGCGAGTACAGGAAACTCCAAAGTCGCGCATGAGTGCGTGACTGTTGGGGGTGGCGCTACCATCGTAAAGGTGGCTATGGCCTCCAATCTTTGGATAATGTTCAAAGATGAGGATGGCCTTGCGGAGCGTTTTTTAGACTCAACTTATAACCCTAACAATGCTTATAAGCTTTACGGCTGTCACGGGGCCACAGGTGACTGGGTTACCGAGTTAACTGATGGAGGTAATCCGGAAAATTTTAGTGTCTTCCTAGCGGCTAACGTCGCGGGGCCGAATACTGTGTGCGGTTACGCCAATTCAACTACCCCCTGTCTGCCGACTTCGACGTTACTGCCAAATAATCCTGTTAACTATACCCGCGGCCTTTCACTAATGTGGACAGCGGTTAATAGCACTAATAAATGGGACGATAATGGCACCATAAATGTTAGTGGGGTGTCAAATGTTAATATCGCGGATCCAGGGAAAGCGCCATACGGCGTGGCCGCCATACAAATTTTAAACAGCACCAAGCAATATGACAATGTTTCGTCAGAGATAGTGTATCAGGACAATATTGACGATACGCTAAAAGCCACGCAAAATGATAATTCAAGTATTGGTTTTATCGCTAAGTCACAACAATGCGTAAATGGCACTGTGAGTTCTGGCGCTTGGCATCAATTTCCTGATACGGCTTACGACCCTATTATCCAGGGGGGCGCGGTTTTAAATGTTTCGTCCTCAGTTATTAATCAAGGCTCAATTAATTTTATGGGTTTTGTAAATAGCGATGAGGATGACTACGGTCAAGATACTTTCGCCAAGTACTGCTACGCTAGTCCCGATATTTGAATATATAAATAGTTTTATAGTTATAATAATTATAACCGTAAAACTGTATATATTTGAGTATCACGCGGAGAGCGAAAAAAATTTAAAGCTCTCCGCGTGAAGGGATGAGCAAAGCCAAAAATTTGGCTATGCGTAACATTTTTTATGGAATGATCTAATGACTATACAATCTTATATATATATAATTAGGCCTAAGTTTAGGTTGATCACTAGTTTTTTAGCGATTTTTCTACTTTTAGGATCTTTTCCTGTTTTAGCCTCCCCCTATGGTGGGCAGGTGATTAGTGGACAAGCGGCTATCAACCAAGCTGGCTCGGTCACTAATATCAACCAAAACACCAATAAAGCCGTCATAAACTGGCAAGGATTCTCCATTGGATCCGGAGAAACAGTTAATTTTATCCAACCCTCAGCTCAGTCATCGACCTTAAATAGGGTTATTGGCCATGAAAAGAGCTTAATTAATGGAGCCTTAAACGCCAATGGCCAAGTTTTTGTCATAAACTCCAACGGCGTTTTATTTGGGAAAGGAGCTAGCGTCAGCGTTAAAGGCTTAGTCGCCTCAACCTTAAATATAAAAGACGCGGATTATAATCAGGATAAGTTTGTTTTTGAGGGTCAAGGCTTAGGAGTCGGAGAAGTCCTTAACCAAGGCAATATTCAGGCCGCCCAAGGTGGTTATGTGGCTTTATTGGGGGATCAAGTCCTTAACGAGGGCGTGATTTCGGCTGAGAAAGGAACGGTATCTCTTAATGGAGCCAATAGGGTCACTCTAAATTTTAATGATGATTCTTCTTTGGCCAGCGTAACGCTCGAGGAGGGGTCGTTAAAGGCTCTGGTGGCTACCGATAAGGCGATCTACGCCGATGGCGGCCAAATTATTTTAACCGCGAAGGCCATAAATGACTTGACCGGGTCTCAAGTCAATACGGGCGGAATAGTTCAAGCTCAGACCTTGAATGGCCAAAAAGGTAATATTTTAGTTTACGCTTACGGCGGGACAGCCAAGGTCAATGGGAAATTGGACGCCTCGGCTCCTAATGGCGGGGATGGCGGTTTTATTGAAACTAGTGGCGATTACGTGAAAATCGCCGAGGCGGCCGTGATTACCGCCAAAGCCTTGGATGGAAAAAATGGAACTTTTTTGATTGACCCCACAGATTACACCATCGCCAGTTCTGGCGGTGACGCGACTGGCGCTCAAGTAAGCAAATGGTTGGCTTCACAAGACACTATTATTTCTTCAGACAATGGGAAAAAAAATGGATCAGGCGATATTAACGTTAATGACGCTATAACTTGGTCGTCTAATAACAAATTGACTCTGGACGCCGTTAGAGACATCAACATCAACGCCCCCATTACCGCTTATGGCAATACCGCTGGTCTTATTTTAGTTTTTGGTGGAGAGTATAATATAAGAACTAAGGCGTCCTACGCTGGGGTGAATGTAATTGCGCCCGATCCCAATGTTCCGGGAGCGGGACTTTCCACGCCAATACAAGATACTAGTGGGGGAATTTATGGTAGCGTGACATTAAAAGGCTCTAGTCCAAGTCTTGAAATTAATGAGGTTCTTTATGAATTGATTAAAGATATAAATGAATTTAAAACTAAAATTGAAGCAAATCCCGAGGGAAATTTCGCTTTAGTTGATGATTTTGAAGGCGGCGTTCATAACGATAAAGGTGTGGTTACTGGATCAGGTAGCGTTTTTACAGGTGTATTGGCTGGTTTAGGCCATAAAATAAGTAATTTAATTATAAATGACCAAAATAGTGATTATAATTATTTTGAAGATACTGGATTAGCTGGTGTAGGGTTATTTTCACAAATAAATGGCGCTTTTATCCGCGATTTAGGGTTAATACAACCCAAAGTAAATAGCATAGGAGGTTGGGGGGTTGGCGCCTTAGTAGGACAATCTTTAGGCGGAATAATTAGCCAAGTTTATAGTGAAAAAGGTCAAGTAACAGGTTATGAGCACGTTGGTGGTTTGATTGGTACGCACCGCTCTACTTATGTTGTAGATCCAGAAACGTATATGGTTGATAAATCAAAAATAGTTCGGAAAGATCTTCTTCTTGATCATGTTTACTGTTCTGATGTCTTAGTAAAACTTCATTCTTCATTGTTAACTAATGATAGATATGTAAAAGTTTTTGGTGGTATTATCGGTTCATCAAAGCCAAATATAGATAACTATGCTACTGTAATTATTAAAAATAGTTTTGTAACTGGAGAAGTAGGATATGGATTTAGTGACATTGGAGGAATAGGTGGTAATATTTATGGAAATATTATAAATTCATGGGCTAATACTTCAATTCAAGGTACGTATGTTTTAGGCGGTTTGGCTGCTACTTTGAATGGTTCTATAATAAATTCATTTTCTCAAGGAGATATTATTATCCCTTACGCTACCACAAGGAAAACCGATACTTTGGCTGGTGGTATAACAGCAAAATTAGAGGGTAGTGGTTCAAAAATAACAAATAGTTATTCTTCTGTTAATATTAATGTGTTACAAACAACAGTAAGTAGTGGCGTAGGTGGTTTGCTTGGATGGGCTGATCCTGGGACAATTATTGAACACGCGCACGCTACGGGCGATATAAATGTTGGATCCGCCATAAGAGTTGGAGGTATTATTGGCGATTCGTGGGGATCAGAAGTTAGTTGGGTCTACGCGACTGGCAATATTAGTGGTGGCGATCGTATTGGAGGTCTTATAGGCAACATGACTAATGAAAACAGCTTGGTAAATTCATATTTTAATGGACATGTGGCTAATGGAAGCGGATTAATTGCTTATATTTATAATGAAAAAGACTATACAGCTCCAATATTAATAGAAAATGTTTACGCTGGCGATACTAGTGGCGCGTCATCGCTAATTGGCATGATAGCAAATCCTAATTATGCTAATACTGGTGATAGATTGACTATTAATAACGCGCATTGGCTTGGCAATAGTGATTTTAATTATATTGTTACCGAAGTTCCTCCTGGGGCTAAATTATCTCAAGTCGGTTCAATAGATACGCCTGATAATGATTTTATTGTATCTATTACCCAAGGAAAAACTCCTACTCAAATTGTCTCTGAACGCGTCGAAGCGGCGGCTGCCCTAGCGGCGGCGGAAGCGGAAGCGGCGGCCAAAGCGGCGGCGGAAGCGGAAGCGGCGGCTATAGCGGCGGCGGAAGCGGAAGCGGCGGCCAAAGCAGCGGCGGAAGCCAAAGCGGCGGCCCAGGTCGCGTCTGAAGAGGCTTCTAAAAGTACCACCGTTTCCACTAACTTATTAAATTCTGATGGTCCGATAGTAGTCTCTAGCACCATTTCTGTGCCTGCCTTTGATATCCAAGGGGCTTCTATGGATGCCGTTTTGCCAGATATCACAACTTTTAGCGCGAGTATCAGCGCGTTTTCTTCCCCTGACTCGACCTTTTCTCTTGGCGGTGGCCCGTCTCAACCTTCAGGAGGCCAACCGGTCGCTAGTGATTTTACTGGCCTAACCCCCGCGACTGATGTCTCATCTGGAACCTTTGATTCGGCTCCCGCGAGTGGTGATGTCTCATCTGGAACCTTTGATTCAGCCCCCGCGAGTGGTGATGGCTCATCTGGAATACTGGATTCAACCCCCGCTAGCGATTCAGAAGTGGTAGTGGGCTCCGAAGGCTTAATCTCTGATAGTTCCGCTACCGTTGAAAGCTCTGAGACTGAATAGCGATATTTTTAATAATTAACCATTTTTTAGCTAAATACCGGCTGGTTTATTCCATTCCAGCCGGTAGCTAATCTCTGGCTCGATAGAGCCGAGAAAGCGCCTCAATGAATCAAGTCTCTTCATTGAGGTCAGTCCATGTAACAATATTTAGTGAGCCACCTTTAGTTTATTTGTATTTGGCTTTAAAGTTTTTGAATAACGATAGTTCAAATCTTTTCGTTTTTGAATTCTTGGTCTTCATCTTGGCTTACTGGATATACCTAGCCGGTACTGTTGGAATGGATATAGCTAAAAAAATTTCCCTAGCGACGTTATAATATTTTTGGAGGAGCGTCATGGCTAAGTTGAATTTTAAGTGTTTTTCTATGACGGTTATTTTGACGATTATGTTTTTAGTATTTGTCGAAAAGTCTTGGACTCAGGGCAAAAAAATCACTACCTATCAGTTGGTCAAGGAAATCACAGAGCCGAGGCGGTGGAATAATTCTGACAATAAAGTAGAGGTTATTTATTATTTCTGGTACGGCTGTCCGTCTTGCAAGTTGATTGACAACTATGTGACAAATATTGCCAAAAAATTTCCTGAGGGCACTCGTTTCAAAAAAATCCCGATGGTTTTTCCTGATAACAATGTTTCGCGCGAACACGCGATCCTTTTTTGGACTTTGGAAAAGATGAGAATCGAAGAAAGTGTTCGAAAAAATATTTTTGAGGCTATCCTTCCAAGCAATATTATCGGGCCCGTGACTCCTCAACTTGTAACCCTGGAAGCCCAGATTGAGTTCGTTAAGGCGAACCAATTAAACGTGGATGAGTTTGTCGCGATAAGAACCTCGCCATATATAAGCGACATGTTACAAAAAACATTTGATAACCTGTCACATATAAACGTAGACATAACTCCATTTTTTCTTGTTAATGGCCGTTACGTTGTTATAATTGATGAGAACCGTCCGGTTTCTGATTTTTTGTTTGAGACTTTAAGATTGCTTAAGGAAGAGTTTGCTAAGTCAATTATTAACAATAGTCCCAATAGTATCATAATAGGCAAATGATATGAATTATATAAAATTACATTGTCCGAATAAGGTCAATTATAAAGTTTACAATTTTTTTTCTTGGCTTTAGTCTTATCAAACACCATTAATATATCTTTTATGAGGCTTTTTTGCTTTAAAAATTGTTAATTAGTATTTATAAATGTTTTAAAATGTATAATTTGTTTTGTTTGTATCTAAAACAGACTTATAAATTTAGTATTTTGTCATGCGGCTTGTCTATCATAAAAGGGAGAATATTATGAAGCAAATTCTGATAGCGCTAATTATTTTAATGGCGCTTATATCCACTAATCAAAAATCAGAATCCATCGCCAGTTCCCAGGCGTAAACCGTCGGGCACTACTCTTCCAGCCAAATGACGCGACCACTTCGCTGGAATCCAGGCCTTTAGACAGTTTTATCTTGGGCTCAACTCAGTTGGAAGAATCCACCTTGAGCGTTCCTCTAGGCAACATTCAACAGGTCGCCGCCAAGTCGGGAGCCAAGGCAGTCATGATAAATGCTTCAGGCGATAATTTTAACGTGTCGAGAGAGCGAGCGAATATTGGGGATGGCCCTGTTATCATTAATATAAGTAGGGGAGGGAAATCGGAAAATTTCGATTTCCATCTAACGTCGAACACGGCTAGTTACGCGAAGTCAATAACTCCATATCTACTGACTTCGACATCGTTAGCGAATTATTCTGTTGAATACACCCGCGCCGTTTCCCTTACGCGGACGGCTAGCGCAAGTTTTGATAAATTGGAGGCTAACGAGGCAATTATAGTTGGTGGCGTGTCCGAAGGATCCCGATTAAACATCGAGCCCAGCATGGCGCCATACGGCTTTTTGGCTGTAGAGAAGTTAAGAACCCGTAAACCATACAATAATGAATTGCTATATATTGAAAATCTTAATAAAGAAGAAAAGTCACAAAATGAAGAAGATGTCAATATAAGAAAAAGAGATATATGCCCAAATGATGGAGTTATCTTTATAAGCTTAAAAGATATATGTCCAAATAAAGGAGGTTTATTTATGTGCTTAAGAGATAAATGCCAAAATGATGGAGATTCATTTATAAGTTTAAGAGGTATATGCCCAAATGATTGAGATGTATAGATAAGAAAATAAGTTATATTCCAGTATGACATAGAAAAAGATTTATATAGTAAAGAATATCATGAAAATTTCTAAAAAATAATTATCATAATGAAGTTTTGTATAGATGAAGGTAATAATTGTTTTCTGACACTTCCTCTTAAGTAATAATATGTTATAAATAGTTTTTAATAATAATAATTTTTAATTTTATTATATCATTTTTTTTCAATTTTGTTATTGATTTTGCGTTTTATAATAAAAGCCCTAATTTTTCTATAAATGAGAAATCATGAAAACGATTATTTTAATCATTTCAGTAGTTTGTGTGGTTGTAGCGCTGTAACCGTTCACGGGGTTCTAAATCCAGTTAAAAGTGGCTTGGAACCAAGGCTTCACAAATCTGACGGCTTACCCTGTTTAACTCGATCGTCCCAAAATCTTACTTTTGGGCGCCACC